>NZ_WOEJ01000020.1:0-100866 GCF_019400845.1 Pseudomonas sp. MAG002Y
AACCCGCGCTGGAACATCCTGATGGACAATATGCTGGCCTACCTGAAAGAGAATTGCGTACCGGCGTCCTACTGGGCAGCAGGTCCGGGCTGGGGCAATTATTTCATGTCGGTTGAGCCGGTAAATGGGCAGGATCGCCCGCAGTGGCCGACGCTCAAGAAATACATGGACAGCAGCAGCTGTACGGAAATAGGCCCTAAGAAGGCAGGCGCCTCCACGACGCCAACGCCATCCACTCCGTCTGTGGGTACAACTCCGGTTGCGACAACACCGTCTACGGGTACTGGCTCTTCCACAGGACCGTCGACTTCGGTACCACCGGCAGCAACTCCAGTAACCACCACACCTGTTGCTGGAGCAGACGGTGCAGTTAGTAGCGTAATCAACAACTTTACTAACGCCGATTGGCTCAATGGTGTTTATCGCAAGAAGGCCGGTTTCTCGATCCCTGCTACGGCCGCTAATAAGGCTGCCTTCATAGTAGGTGCTTCGGTGCGACTTGCTAACGGAGAGGTCAGAAAGATCTCTGCTGTCCAGATCGGTACCAATATGGCGGTGTACCTGGAAGGCGCTCCGGTAAATGGATCAATCGTAGGCTATCCTAATAAGCTGGCGCTGGTATCGGCAGTACTCGCCACAAGCACGATCAATGACTTTACCAATGCTGACTGGCTCAACGGCGTGTACCGCAAGAAGGCTGGCTTCTCGATTCCCGGCACTTCAACTAACCAGGCGGCATTCAAGGCAGGAGGATCCGTACGTCTGGCCACCGGCGAGGTTCGCAAGATTACCTATGTTCAGGCCGGTAAAAACCTTGCGGTCTACCTCGACGGCGCTCCGGTAAATGGATCGACCGTAGGTTATCCCAAAACATTGGCGGCACTGGCCAACTAATCGAAGCTATGCATCCAGAGCCTCTTTCGCCAAGAGGCTCTGGAACTTAATCGTTGTCCTGCATGGCAATTGATTCGGTTCATCATAAGTACTTGAAACATAATGAAAGCATTTATAAGCGTAATAATCAGGCGTCTTTGTAGTGACTGTCTTTAATGAACCAATACGTTCATAAATACAGCTAGGTGAACCTACTATTGAATGCTTTTATAGAATGGCTGCTGAGTGAACCCAAGCGCACCAGTGATTGGGACTGGTTAGGTGATCTGGAAGCACGTAGCGCTGAAGAGGAGCGTGACGATACAGATGTTACGTTTTAAGCATATTGAGGCGTTATCGGTATGCTTCATTTTCTGCAGCTTGCCGCCGTGTTAAAAGCCTTTATCCGCTTAATATAACGTTAGCCACCTCTTCCCCATGATGCGATCCGTGAGAGGAAAGCTGCCTCAAGCTTAAAGCTTCTGCTTTATCGGATAACGCCTTTTCTTTTCGACTGATAAGGTTTGATATACAGAGAAGCCTTATCCTTACAACCGAACACCCGCCTTGCCACGAAATGAAAACCAAGCGCTCTTTACTAGCAAGCTTTCAACGGCAACTGGCTAACAACTGGAAGGAGCGGAGCATACTTTTGCTGGAGCGGTAATCTAGAGACTGCAGGCAGCACGAAGCCCTGCATGATCCAGCAAACCTCGTTATCATTGCTTCCGCTCAAATAACTCATCTCACTTGACCACTCTTCATCAGGCGAAGCCAGCTTCTTTCGTTAAGATTTCTCCTTCTTCAGATCACGCCGGTTTTCTGGCGGGCCCAGCGCCAAGCGTATCAATCACCATTGTAATTGGCGCCTATCGGCCATAAGTGATCGTTCGGAGGATGTTGCTCGGAAAAGCATCGTTGCAATGCTATTAAAGTAGCCAGGCAAGCAATCAGACTTGCCAGGTAGTTGGACTATGGAAACGAGTGATCGCCCCGTGAAACCTGACAATGTGGTTCATGAGTACACGTCTGCATTAGTACTGGGCATTCGCTTCGTCTGTGTATTGGCGCTGTCTGCAATGATTGCCGGTAAGCTTTCCAGGCTTATGGGTACTGACAATGTTGTTGTTTATTTCCTGATGTTTATTGCGCTGGTCGTGCTGTTGAACAAGATTCTGGAAAGCCTGTTTACGCGCCGCAAGTTGGTGCCGGAAGAGGAATGAGATTTACATTACCGCTTCCTAGACGATCGGCACCATTGATCGCTGACGCGGTTAGCGATCGCACTTCATGGTATCGCTTGCACAAAGGAGCAAAAATGGAATCCGTCATCGCTCTATGATTGTCTATGCTGCATAACCAGACGCCCCACGGATCTCGCAGCCATGACAACAATTCCCGCCAGCAAGGCAGCCGTGCTGGCTCAAACACTTATTCGCAACCTGAACAATGCGTCGCTGGCGCATGAAACCTACGGCCCTTTGTTTGAAAGTCAGAGCGGCAGCCTTTCTGAGGGAACGGCTGCACAAAAGCTTGGTTTTTCGCTGGATATCGTTCCGCCAGGCAAGCGCTCATGTCCCTATCACTTTCACCATGCTCAGGAAGAGGCATTTCTCATTCTGGAAGGCACGGGTACGCTGCGGGTGGCAGGCGAGTATGTGCCGATACAGGCCGGCGATGTGCTTTTTATTCCTGCCGGCCCTGACTATCCACATCAGATCATCAATACGTCTCACGCTGAGTTGAAATACCTGTCAATCAGCACGAAAGAGTCGCCCGAAGTCGTAGAGTATCCAGATTCAGGTAAGTACCTTGCGACTGCCAGTGCCAAGGGAATCAAGGCGTTTCGCGCTCTACAGAGGACCGAGGCCAACTTGGACTATTGGGAAGGTGAAATCTGAACACGGTGTGTTCTGGAGGCCTCTCTCTATGCCAATGTTACGTCAAAAGGGGGCACTGCTTGCTGCCATGACCTATATGGGCGTGCGCTTTTTCCATTTCCAGCCAGCGGCCACCTTGTTACAGACACGGTCGTTATAGAACACCGTTCTGCTGATACGGCAGCGCTTCACGCTCAACAGCGTCCTACTGTGTAAGCCTCCGGGCGCGCCTAAGCCAGGGATGTGTCATGCAGGCGACTCTTGAGCCATCCAAAGGAAAAAGATGGCAATGGCAAGCGACTTTGAAAGTCGTCTCCCTGGCCAGGAGTCTCACCTGTGTAAACTGTATACGTCCAAAGGTTGTCAACGAAACGATAATCGCGTTCACTACCCTGATCTATCGTCAGGGGCAGCCGTGAAGTACGCCTCGCTTCAAGGTATAAGTCATGATGCGTACACTCGAGAATGATCTTTCCATCATCGCTAGAATCAGTGCTGTTGGCGTTATTCTCAAGGTCATATCTGAAAGCACCCTTCTTCGTTTTGTCGCAATCGCACGGGTAACTGAAGATTCCTGGACAACCTGTGCCGTATTGGACTTGATCGGCTTTGGGCTCAAGGTAGGCGACCCTCTGGATGTCACCACAACACTGTGCCGCGAAGTCCATGCAAGCCAGGACTCAATCCTGATCAATCACGCCAGTGCAGATACGCGCTACTGCAGCCACCCAACCCCCAAGCAGTATGGTTTTGAAAGTTATATCTCGGTTCCCATCTTCCGGCGCGATGGCAGCTTCTTCGGCACGTTGTGCGCACTGGATCCAGAGCCCGCGAATCTGGACGAGACGAAAACCTTGGCAATGATGAGTTCGTTTACTCATCTGCTTTCGCTGGAAATAGAAACCCAGGAAAACCTTATCGAAACCGAAAGCAAGCTGCTTGATGAAAAGCTGACGGCCAAATCCCGAGAGCATTTTCTTGCCTTGGTTGGCCATGATCTGCGCAATCCACTGTTCTCCATTTGTGCAGGTGCACAGCGGCTGCTGAAAACACCGCGCGAGGATCAGGAGCGCTCGCTGGTCGAACTGATCCACGCTTCTGCCCAGCGAGCCCTACGAATGGTGGAAGACATCTTTGATTTCTCCAGAGGACAGCTGGGTAACGGCATCCCGCTAGCCAAGGAGGAGCGCGGCAACCTGGAACTGCACCTTCGGCAGGTCGTCAATGAGCTACAGGCAACCTACCCTGATCGCTGCATTGAAAGCGCGGTAAATACATTGGGGACGGTCTATTGCGATTGCGACCGCCTGGCGCAGCTTCTGTCGAACCTGACAGCCAACGCCATTCAGCACGGCAATCCGCAAAGCCCTATTCTGATCCGTGCAGAAGTGGAGAATGGTTTACTGAGGCTATCCGTTCACAACGATGGCGAGCCCCTCTCTGAAAACATCCTGTCCGGCCTGTTCCAACCGTATTGGCGAGCCAACCGAACGACGCTTCAGACCAACCTGCAACAGGGGCTGGGTATCGGGCTGTACATCGTCAATGAAATTGCCCGCTCCCATGGTGGCCATATGAAGGTAAATTCCAACCGAGACAGCGGGACGGTATTCACCCTCACCATGCCAGTAAATCGCTAGCAAGCAAGCGCTCTAGCATCGCCTTTCAAGCCGAATGGCAGGAACATCGGCGGTGCTGTACCTGTCGAAGTGAAAACATCGACAGAATGGTTTTATGACATTGAACGCCTTGAAATACCGCCTTGCCTCACTCGATCCGCCTGTCAAGTACACACTTGAAAGTCGCGGCGATGTATTTGTCATTACGCTCATCGACCCGCGAACGCCTGCCAAGGTTGAGCGGAGCCTGCTCAATCGTCATGCCGCGAATCAGGAGCTCATGAACACCATTATTGAAGATGCCATCCATGAGCTCCGTCGCAAAGGTTCAACTGTTGCACGGGATCTATAAGCGCAACCGCTTACGAGCAAGCGAACGGTAACGATTCTGTCCTCGCTTTAGTACCCGACGGTAAACCGGTTGCGGAGATGCCTGCCTTGCTCCAGTTCGTCAACCATGGCGATTGCATAATCTTCGAATGAAATGTGGCTCCGTCCCTCCCGATCTACCAGCAGGCTGTCTTCACCCAGTCGAAACGTCCCAGTGCGTGGCCCATGTACGAATTCGGCCGAGGGCGAAAGGAATGTCCAGTCAAGCGCTGGCTCCCTTTGTAACCGCTCGAGAAAGAGCGCACCCGCCGAAGCCTCTGGCTTGTATTCCGCTGGGAAATCAGGCGTATCGATTACTCTGACTCCGGGTGCCACCTCAAGACTTCCCGCGCCACCCACTACCAGATAACGTCTGACCCCAGCCTTTTTTACCGCTGAGATAAGAGTTTCCGGGTTGCTGCTGGTAAACATGACGGCACTAATAACGGCGTCATGACCCTTTAGGACACCCGTCAATTCAGCTTCGTTATTCGCATCGACCGCTACCGGTAGTACGCCTGCTGCCTTTTTTATACGAGAGGCATTTCTGGCAATTGCAGTCACTTGATGCCCTCGCTTCACCAGCTCATCCTGAATGCACGAGCCGGCATTTCCTGACGCGCCAATTAATGCAACCTTCATGTATAGTCCCCTTCCGTTAGTTAGTAACTTTCGGAAACCACGTTAATTGACGCGGTACGTTCCGACAAGAACGCACTTTTTTCTCACTTGGTTACCTTGAGGTGACTACCAATGAATCAAGCGGCTCTGGCACCCGACACATTTAGCGCTGACTGTCCAACCCGACGGATACTGGATCGAATTGCAGATAAGTGGACGGTGCTGATACTCGATCTTCTGCTGGAAAGCCCCCTACGGTTCAATGAGCTATTGCGCCGAATCGGCGGGCTTTCCCAGAAGATGTTATCGCAGACGTTGAAAACGCTCGAGCGGGACGGTCTGGTCTTGCGTACGGCATTTCCCACCGTTCCGGTCACCGTGGAATACCGTATCACCGAGCTGGGCGTTACCCTCGCCGAGACGCTCAAGCCACTTCGGTTGTGGGCAGAGGCGAATATGGAAGCGATCGATCAGGCCCAACTGCGCTACGACAGCACGCCTCGGTAAACCAAGGCGTGCTGCACGTTACTTCGCACGTGCCAGACAGCGCTGGTAGCGCTCCTCGACACGCTTGGCAAACCAGGCGGTGGTTAGTTTGCGGGTAATCTTGGGGCTTTCGAGCGTAATGCCTGGCAATATGGCCCGAGGTAGCGATTTACCTGCTTTCTTCTCAGCCAGCTCGAAAACGCGAGTGTACAATTTGGATTCCTCGAAATCGAGTGTTTCTCCTTTTTCAAGCGCACGTCGTATGGCCAGTTCACTCATGTCCAGTCGTTTGCCCAGCTTACGGACGGCCAGTTCGGTTGCACTCGGCTCCAGTGAGCCATAGCGGATCAGATCGCCGTCCAGCGCAAGAGAAACGCCTGTCAGACTGCTCACTGCCCGCTGAAACGCAGCATTACGGCTCGAATACCAACCGGCATTGTAATCGGCAAATCGGTAGATCTGTTGGGCGTAGCTGACCGGATAGCCAAGCAGGTGTGCCGTCCCGAAATAGACACCGCCGCGTCGGGTAAAGACCTCGTTACGGATCGATCCGTCAACCGTATAGGGATAACCTCTGGATTGGCGCTCAGCGAACGCCACGCTGACCTGCATCGGCCCGCCAGTTTCAACAGGATTGAAGCTGCCAAAGAGTGTCTTGCCCAGCGGAACCATGCCAATGAAGTCATCAAAGATATCGCTCAGCTCTTTTTCGGTATGCGCCGCAGCAAGTCGCTCGTTATAGGTTTTGCCGTTGGGTGACCGTAGGCTTAATGCGGTACGGACCAGAAAGGCCGGTATATGCAACCTGCCTGCGCGGCGATCGATTTCCTTTTTCGCAATCGAGCCCATGCCTGGCACTCGAGGGTTTGCCTGAAACGTGGACTCCTGCTCGGTCACCGCCAATACGGAACAGATGTTTTCGGTCGTTGGAGGAATTTTTTGCGCATCGAATGCCGTATAAATATCCCTGGCCCAGCCCTGGCGCTCAGACACACTACCAGGCATGAGCCTGACAATCCTGGCTTGTACTTCAGTTGGGCTGGGCGCAGATACCTGCTGCGGAGAATGTGTTCCACATCCTGCCAGCATCAATAGGGCTGTAAATCCAAGAGCGTACCGGCCATAGCGTAAACCGCTATCCAGTCCCCTGGAAATGGAGTGGAATGATACAAGGAACGTGGCCACCGTGGGTGTGAGACGGAGGGTCTGCAAGGATTATGGTTCCCGTGTCGAGGTGAGATGCGTGTGAGACCTGCCCCCTATCGAAAGAATTCCACCTCGATAGCAAACGTAACGGCCTGCCTCATCCTGTCGGATATCGGCCTGAACAGCTGAGATCCGGATTGCCAGATGGCCCATCCATTTTTAAGTTGTCATACTGCTGTCTATACTCTCGCCTCAATAACAACAACAGCCGGAGTCGCACCTTGAATATTCTGAAATCTCTCGTGCTTTGCGGGATCAGCCTTGCCGCAACGGCAAATGCCCAGGCCCAGTCAGCTTCCGCTCCCATTACGGCCGACGCACTTCCCGGCAATTACCTGCTGCTCAAACAGAAGATGACCTATCCAGATAGCTGGCTGTCAGGTCATTACAAGCACTTTTCAAAATGGCGTACCCATGCCCAAACGCTACTGCGCGAGGCGTTGCTAACGCCAGATTCAAAGCGTGCCTTCAACGCTCAGGTTATGGATCAGCAGCAGCGTTCAGGCTACAGCGCTCAGAAGATCAGGTTCACGCTGACGGATGAAAGTCGTGTCAACGCTCTGCTTCTTTTGCCTGATACGCCCGGCCCTCATCCCGCGGTGCTAATGCTGCATGACCATGGGGCGCGCTTTGATATTGGCAAAGAGAAGATGGTCAAACCATGGGGTGATCAAACAGTATCTGCTTCCGCGCAGCAGTGGGCCGACAAATATTTCTCTGGCCGCTTTCCTGGCGATGAGCTGGCCAAGCGGGGCTATGTCGTGCTTTCGGTCGATGCCCTTGGTTGGGGTGAGCGCGGCCCGGTGACATACGAACAGCAACAGGCGCTTGCCAGCAATTTCTTCAATTTGGGACGTTCCCTTGCCGGAACAATGGCCTATGAAGACATGCGCTCGGTCGATTTTCTGGCAACGCTCCCCATGGTCGACGCACGTCGCATCGGCGTTGTCGGGTTCTCCATGGGGGCCTTTCGCGCCTGGCAGTTAGCAGCCCTTTCAGACAAGGTTGCGGCAACTGCTGCCATTTCCTGGTTTGGGACTTACCAAGGCCTGATGACGCCAGGGAATAACACATTACGCGGCCAGTCATCGTACTACATGCTGCATCCAGGCATACCGGCCCGGCTCGATATTCCAGACGTTGCCGGAATTGCTGCACCCCGTCCGTTGTTGCTTTTCAACGGTGGAAAGGACACGCTGTTCCCTTCAGAATCGGTCGAAGCGGCTTACGCCAAGGTGCACCGCATCTGGCGTTCTCAACAGGCCGAGCTGAATCTCACCACACAGCTGTGGCCCGAACTTGGCCACGTGTTTGTGCAGGAGCAACAGGAAGCCGCTTTTGTCTGGCTTGATCAGTGGCTCAAGCCACGTTGATATAGAAGGAACGATAGGCATGAAGCTTGACACGATTGCCATTGGCGTCCTGGCGCTGGGCCTGACTGGGTGTGGGACCCTCAATACGGTGTTCCAAGACGATGCGACTACCAGCTACAAGCTCAGGCAGCAGAAAACCTATTGCGAGTCCATAAGCCGCGTCTATAGCGGCGTGGCGTACGATTTCTGCTCACTCAACGCTCCGCCCGTTATCTATCCCCCACCTCAGGAAAAACATGCTGTTCCACTGATTGCGGTAGATATGGCGCTTTCTGGTGTGTTGGATACGTTGGTATTGCCTTACACGATCTATCAGCAGAACAAATACGGCAGTATGGAAATCAAGGGCCAGAAATAGTTTCTCCTTTTCCTTGCAGCCAGTAGTACCCGCTCGTAAGCGTTTGGATCTGCACTCGGTTAACCAGGTGTGATCGAGTGCAGATGCTTACAGCGTGAACTAGGAATCGACCGAAGAAGGGCCTAGGAATACTGCATGGGGGCGCAGTCAGCAGCGGCTCGGCAAAACTTCCCAGCCAGGGCAAGGGGTGGTGCTCCGTACGACCAACTACCAACACATCCACCTCATCACGGCTGCAATAGTTGATTACTGCAGCAATGGGCTGTAATCGCCTCGCCTCGACATAATCAAACATAACCAGGTGCAATGCTGCTCGGCTGGCTTGCGCCGGCGCTTGGGCACGCATAAAGGCAGCAGTCCGCTAACAGCTGTTGTCCACGCACAAGAAGGAGGCGTTGATAGCGATTCATGCCGCGGCTCCTTGGGGCTCTCCCGCTACCTGATGCCACTATCGTCATACGCCTGTAAAGCCAAGGCTTGATACATATCAAGGAAATGAAGCAGACCTGCGTGTTGCAGGACACCATAAGTCACGGCACGCGATGTCACCCAGGTAGAAGGTGTTTCTCAGCCTGCCCCCAGTTATGGATATCGGCAGCGCCGATTATCCATACGTCGCCGGGTTTCGCATATGACGCAAAGGAGTGCTTAGCTTGGAGGTACGTTCAAGTGGGGCCTACGGAAGTGACTAACATGGTCCAGGCTACCGCGCTCCGCTCAAACGGCAGTCTGTAGTACAGCACGTCGGTTACCTACGTAACCAAGGCCATGATCGCTGGCGGTGAAATAAGGCTGAAATGAAAAGAGCGGTATGTATACAGCATGCACAAGCCTTGATGTAAATCAGTACCAGACGCTCTACATGAGCGTAACTATGGACGAAACCTTACATGGTCCCTGCCCATGAACATACTTATCAAACAGTCACCAGCCCACTCCCTGCTCCAGCTCATGATTCACGGCTGCGATCTACAAGCCGGAACAATGTTGGCCCAGGAGCGCCAGCATGAGCAGTCGGGCCCCGTTCGCCTGTCTAGACATTTGAGACAAGGCTCCACTGCTTTTTTGGATCTTTATCAAAAGCGCTAATCGCTGTCATCCCTTGTGCTTACGCAACAGCTCGCATCAAGCACGAGGGATGGCACCTGTTTCAACGGACTGGATCAATGTTGCCAGTCGCCTTTTTAAGCTGTACCTGTTTTTGCGTACCCAGCAGAAAAGCCGCTTTTTCGGCAAAACTGGTGTGGATATGCAAGGCATTGGCTGGATTACGAAACAATTGATGAGTCATGGCGCTACCCTCTTTAACTGGTGGGCTCTTCAAGGAAGAGACAGGTTCACCATAGGCAGCGCAGGAACAGGCTAGAAATGTTTTGTAGCACTAGTCATCATCAGCCAAATCGATAATCAGAGAAAGAGACTCCTTTTCAAGGGTTTAGCCGCTATCAACATGGCCCTCTGGATTTGGTCGTATACCAGAGTACACGACTAACTCCTCGTGTGATCGCGACATAAGAGAGCCTTAATGACTCATCGGCCATCGCCTGATCATAGGTGTTCTGAAAAAAACCAGACGCTCTATACAATGCGTTGCGCAGCGGATGCGGTAAGGCACCGGCTCCATCATCGACAACAATGGCTACTTCAGCCTGTAATCCCTTCGCCCGGTGGATGGTATAGCAGCGCACAGGTAGCGCCTTGTCGAGATGGCTTTGAAGGGTCTTGAGCGTCTCATTGCGTCGGCTCAACACCAACACCGCAGTCCGCTCCGAAGAGTTCCGACTTGCAGCGTGGACGCACTGAGCCTCGATCTCCTTTACCACTTCTGGCAGGCGACTCTTGAAATCGAACCGTGTAACCGCCTGTACGCCATGATCACCTCGCTTGACGGTCCTGGCGGCCTGGCAGGTCTTTTCCTGCTTGAATACTACGCCAGCCAATACTCTCTCAGCGTCCCGAATGATGGGCTCCACGGAGCGGTAGTTGGTAGCCAGCGTCAGAACGGTACTTTTTCTGTTTCGCCCCTGGCTTGGAAAATGACGGTCGAAGTTCATGAAGAGTTCGGGAGAGCTTCCTCGCCAGCCATAAATGGATTGCCAGTCATCCCCTATCGCCATAAGACTGATTGCCCGCTTCTGACGGGCCAGATATCCATGGACGGCTTGCAGCCACAATACGATCTGTGGGGAGATGTCCTGAAATTCATCGATCAGCAGATGACTGAAGGGCATCAGCATTTCCGGACGGATACTCTGATCGTTTCGATTGAGCCGATCGGTAAGCTCCTGAAACGCACGGTTGAACGTCAGCAGGCCCCTCTCTTTCAGACAGGCTTCAAACGTTTTCCAGAAGAGCCCTAGGGCCTCGATAAAGATCTGCTCGCGAACGGAACACTGCACGCTATCGCTTTGCAAACGATCTACCCGTAGTCCCAGGCTTTCGATAAAGCCCGCCTGGACGTAGAACGCCTCAAAAAGCGGAACCGCTACGAACTCGCCCTCCAGCTTGAACGGCTTGAGTGGAGCGGGCCTGTTTCCTTCGCTTTCATCGCTTTCGTTAGCGATATTCAGCAGCTTGTCGACCTTCCTCTTGAACGCCGGGACATCTGAATAGGCACGCTGGTAGGCCTGTTTGAGCAGGTCCAACTGCACAGGATGAAGACGGCCGCCTGTCAATGGATTGTCCAGCTCGGTAGCTGATGCCTTGCGATCGGACAGCTGCTCAAACCATACCGGCGCACCTAATGCGTCCTTGGCGAGCGTACCCATCGCCGAATGAAAGGTCCGTACGCAGCTGCGCGCCTGCTCAGCTGAAAAAGAGAACTTCCAGAAGGACAATACCTTGATAAGCTGCTCGCGCAGCTGCGCGCAGGAGTCGTTAGTAAACGATATGACTGTGAGCTGTTCGGGCTTGATATCCAGATGGCACAGCATGAAGACTACGCGCAGCACCAGCGTAGTGGACTTGCCCGACCCTGCACCTGCAAAGATGCGCGTAGCCGGGCTGCGGCTGACAATCATCCCCCACTGCTCGTCTGACGGCGCTCGGATCACTCCTGCTTTGACGGCTTCGGCTACGCGCTCATGCATCGCCTGAACGTGCTGCTCGGTTATAGACAGTAACGCGGGCCCATAGAGTCCTTCCGTGGTAGCTCTATGGGCCTTGGGCTCAGACTCCAGAGGCTTCTTGGCTCGTCCGCTCGGCTTCGTCGATCGCTTGGTCGCAGTCGCACTCTTGCTTTGAGCTTTTTTAGCCGTGGGAGCCGGCTTGCCACGCTTTGGAGAGCCTTTTGCACCGGTTTCAGGTTTTTTGCGTGGGTTGACTTTCTGGGTGGGCTTACGGGTGACCATGGACTTGAGTTTATTGGTCAGCAACGAGCCCGCCTGCTTGCTTGGCTTGGGATGAGACAGCGGGCCATCACCATTGCTCTGCAGGTATTCCGTGGTACGTGGAAAATAGTTCGATAACGCTCCTGCCAGGTAGCGTTTAACAGCAGACAGCATGTGGATTCTATCCGGTTGAAACTCACCCTCAATGATACGGCGTTTTGGCTCGTTGTGCTGGATAGATAATCAGGGGAATGCTCAGTGTGGCTGCAACGAGCAGAAGCAAACTACCGGCAGCCAAGCACCCTTTTGAAAAACCATGCACCATTACAGAGCACACCTGTGCACAGTCGGTGCGCATTTCATTACCAATATCTTTCTCAGGCGTAACAATGGTTTAGCGACTGTTACCAAATGTATACAGGCTTAATGATATCGAAACTGCCCTGATTTTATGCATTTACGCCATAAATATATGTGTAACGGACAAACATAAACCTGACTAATCAGTCATGTTTCCTTGGGTACAGCTTCTGCATAGAGCCCTGCGACGGGCATGAAATCCTGGAACTGTTTCCATGGATCTCCATGCCGTTAAACGGCCTGCTTGGTTGCCTTGGCCCTGTCTCGATACGCCATTCGAGAAGTGAGCAAAGCGCAATAGAAGCAGAAACCCATTTTATTCAAATTGACTCGGCGAGACGGGTTTCTAAGCCATGGGCCTAGTACGTCTCGATTGAGGGAGAGCAAATACGTAAGCGTTGCGTTAACCGTCCTGGCAGAGCGTATAGCGCCGCGCCGCGGACACTTTCCTTCTGCCTGTCAGCAGGAAAAGCACCATGGGGCGTTTCACTCGAACTCCTATAAAAATCATAAGGAAAATAGATGTCTACTTTGTACCGCGCCGGTTTTACCCTTTCGCTACTTGCACTTTCGCTTGCAGCTCAGGCTCAGTCTCCGGCCCCTGATGATCCCAGCTACATCAATGAGGTCCAAAGCCTTCCCAATGTACAGAAGCCGGTCAAAGGCCAGGCAGGCGCCAAGGGATTTTTTGAAGACGATACGCTAACGCTGACCACGCGGAACTTTGCTGCTCGGGAGATCGGGCAAGACCGTTTCGGTTTCACCTATCCCAAGAACGGCTCCCGTCACTTCACTCATACTCGTAATACCTGGGTTCAGGGCACAGCGCTCAAATACAGCTCCGGTTATACGCAAGGTACCGTGGGGTTCGGTATCGATGTTGCTGGGTTCAATGCCATCAACCTGGAGCGAGGCAAGGGACGAATCGGTGGTGGCGGCAACCGTACGCTGGCAGACAGTGACGGTCATGGCCACGATGAATGGTCAAAGCTAGGGGTGGCTGATGTCCGTTTGCGTGTGTCCAATACCGAGCTTAAGGTCGGTCGCTTTCTGATTGATACCCCCGTGGTCAGCTATAACGACAACCGCGCTCTGCCCTCCAGTTTTACCGGTTTCGGGATCGTCAGCGATGAATGGGACAACCTGTCGCTTCAAGCCGGCAGCTTCCGCCGTGCCAGTCCGCGAACCGGTGCAGGCGATGAGAAATTCACGACCGAATACGGTACACGTGAAGTCATTGGTGATCATTTGAGTTATCTGGGCGGTAACTACAAGCCGCTGGACGGGTTCGAGATCAGCCTCTACGGCGCACAGTTTGAAGACGTCTGGAACCAGTATTACTTGGGATTGAGCAAGACCGGCGGTGATATCAAGACGTTTGGCTGGAAAGCTGCATTCAATGGTTATCGTACCCTCGATCAAGGCGATGCGAAGGCTGGCAATATAAACAATACTGCCTGGAGCATGGCGCTTACCGGCAGCCATCTGGCTCACAGCCTGACGTTCGTGTATCAGCAGATTGAAGGAAACGAGTACTTCGACTATGCCCATGAGACCGCTGCGATCTACTTGGGCAACTCAATGTTTTCGGACTATAACGGGCCAAACGAGAAGTCCGCCCAGGTCCGGTACGAGACCGACTGGAGCTACTTCGGTGTTCCGGGTCTGACAACGGGCATCTGGTACGTTAAGGGCTGGGACATCGACGGTACGCATTACAATCCCGGCAGTGGCAATTACGCTAACTATGCCGAAGTACTACAACAGGACGGGGAAACCCACCACGAACTCGGGCTGGTCGGCACATACCAGGTCCAGTCCGGCCGGATCAAGGACAGCAAGTTCCGCCTGATGCTGACCCGTCACAAGGCTAGCCAGAATCAGGTAGACGGCAGCTTCAAGGAGATCCGCCTCGTTTCCACATTGCCATTCAACTTCCTGTAATACCGAAGGACGCGCTTCGGCGCGTCCTTTCTCACCCTGCTGGTCCATAGCAAATTGTAATAGTTTCGCTTTAGGCAAATGTCTATCGCCCGGTTAAGCTCTAGGCTTTCCACTCTATCCAAGGTGTTATGAACACGTCCTCCGAACCTCCCAGTCGACGCTTCCCTTCCATATCGAGCGGCCCTGCTCAGCGTCACGTTGCCACTTCCTTACGCCCTTTCTGTTTACCTCATAATGCCCTCTCGTTGCCACGGTGCCTGCCCGATCATCCCATCGCGCACACCGATACTGCACACGGTCGGCTATTCAACTTCCAACAGATAGAGGCCTGATCCACATGGAATGGATTGCTGATCCCACCGCGTGGCTGGGGCTTGCCACGCTGATCGTGCTTGAGTTGGTCCTAGGCATCGATAACCTGGTGTTTATTGCCATTCTGGCAGACAAACTGCCGCCTCACTTACGTGACCGCGCCCGCATCATCGGCCTGTCGCTGGCGATGCTGATGCGTCTGGGTCTGCTGGCCGGCATTTCGTGGCTGGTAACCCTTACCGCTCCGTTGTTCGAGGTATTTGGCAAGAGCTTTTCCGGGCGCGATCTCATTATGCTGTTTGGCGGTATTTTCCTGCTCTTCAAAGCCACGATGGAATTGCATGAACGCCTTGAAGGACATGTCGTTCAGGCACGAAACAGCAAAACCTACGCGGCTTTCTGGCCTATCGTCGCTCAGATCGTGGTGCTGGACGCGGTCTTCTCGCTGGATTCCGTGATTACCGCGGTCGGCATGGTCGACCATCTCTCCATCATGATGATCGCGGTGATCGTCTCGATCGGGGTAATGATCGTTGCGAGCAAGCCTCTGACCCATTTCGTCAATGCACACCCTACCGTCATCATGCTGTGCCTGGGTTTCTTGATGATGATCGGTTTGAGCCTGACCGCCGATGGTTTGGGCTTTCATATTCCGAAGGGCTACCTGTATGCCGCGATTGGCTTCTCGATTCTGATCGAGCTGCTCAATCAGATCGCACGCCTGCGACGTCGTAAGAAGCTGCACGGAAACCATCCCTTGAGGGAGCGCACGGCATACGCGGTCATGCGCCTGTTGGGCGGGCGTAAGTTTGAAACGGACGAGGTGGATGACGAGATCACCGACCTGCTGGATGATAACCATGATCAAAGCGTCTTCCATCGCCAGGAACGCATTATGATCAGCAGTGTATTGAACCTGTCCGAACGGCCGATTCGCAGCCTCATGACGGTACGCTCCGATGTGGACTACATCGACCTTGCCAATACAGATGAGCACAATCGCCAGCGTCTGATGGACTCCCCTCACTCACGCCTGCCGGTCATACGAGACGGTAAAGTTGATGAGCCGCTGGGATTCATTCATAAGAAAGACCTGCTTCGTGAGTTGCTGGCAGGACACGATGTAGCATTCGATAGCGCTATTCATGTCCCTATCGTATTGCCAGAAACCTGCGGGGCCTTGCATGCATTGGAGCAGCTTCGTCATGCGTCGACGCACATCGCGTTTGTAGTCAACGAATTCGGTGATTTCGTAGGTGTGCTGACCATTACCGATATGCTTGAGGCCATTGCAGGTGATCTTCCAGACGCCAGCGAAATGGAAGTGCCTGATATCCGCAAGGACAAGGACGGTTTTATCGTCAGTGGTGGACTCCCGCTGGGTGTTCTCAGGCAGCGCCTGGGCTTTCAGGCCAAGGCTACTCAGGACTATCAGACGCTGGCCGGCCTCGTCATGAGCCTGCTGGATCGGTTGCCTGTCAAAGGTGATCGCGTGGAATGGCTAGATTGGAGTCTCACCGTGACCGATATTGACGAGCGACGCGTTAGCCGCGTTTATCTTCGCAAGCGATAAGGCCATTGTCAGGGCTCTTGGAAAAGGCGGCTTCACGCCGCCTTTTCTGTTCGCCCGCATTTGCTCGTTCCCCTCATAAAGTCGCAACGTTTTGTCAAACTTGTCAGTTGAGACGCTGCAGGAAAGGACTTAACGTAATCAGCGTGACGCCGGGCCCCTCTGACGGTACTTGCCGCCATGTCGGAGTCACAGCTGGTACAACTTCGACTGTAAGGAGGGGCTCATGAACACCCTAGAAGCGTTTCTGTTCGCCGATTTTCTTGGTACGGCCACATGGTTGTGGCTCGCATTTCTGGCTGTCGTCATTACCCTGCTCACGCTTGATCTTGGGGTTCTGCATCGTGACAATCACGAGATAGGGATCAAGGAAAGTCTATTCCTCTCGGCAGGCTATATCAGTATGGGCCTGTTGTTTGCCGTATGGGTATGGTTCCAGAAAGGCGGTGACGCCAGCATGGACTACCTGACCGGCTTTCTAATCGAAAAGTCGCTCTCCATGGACAATGTGTTTGTCATGGCGATCATCTTCAGCTTTCTTGGCATTCCTCGACAGTATCAGCACAAGGTGCTGTTCTGGGGAATCATGGGTGTAATCGTCCTCCGAGCGCTTATGATTGGCCTGGGCGCAGCCCTTATCCATCAGTTCAGCTGGATCCTTTATGTGTTCGGGGTATTTCTTGTCGTCACCGGCATCAAAATGCTGTTCGCCAAGGTGGATGAAGCTCCAAACCTGGAAGATAACGTCCTGGTCAAGTTCTTGCGCAGACGGATGCGCGTTACGAATGAGCTGCACGAGCAGCACTTCTTTGTAAGGAAACCTAATGCTGCCGGTCACACAGTCTGGTGGGCAACACCGTTGTTCCTCGCGTTGATTCTGATTGAGTGTGCTGATCTGGTGTTTGCGGTGGACAGCGTACCGGCGATCTTCTCGATCACACAGGACCCGTTCATTGTCTACACCTCGAACATCTTTGCGATCCTGGGTTTGCGGGCACTCTACTTTGCGCTGGCTGCCCTGATTCATCGCTTCGCCTACCTCAAGTATGCGCTGGCGTTGGTTCTGGTGTTCATCGGGAGCAAGATCTTCCTGGTGGGCATCATTGGCAAAATACCTGCTGCGTTGTCATTGAGTGTAACGCTGGGCTTGCTGGCGGGTGGCGTACTGGTATCACTCTGGAAAACCCGGTCAACGGAACCTGCCAAAATCGAGCGCCCCAACGCTGAACGCTGATCAGGTTAATGCTCAAGCCCTGGCGCCTTACTCGCCAGGGCTTCTGCTTTACCAATGCCACCAATAGGCGTGCGTGTTTGTCTTTGCCTGGCAGATTGGAAGCCATGATGTCAGTGCAAACTGACAAACGAATGGCTTAGGTAGGGGAGCCGGTGCAGGCTGAGGTACTGGCGCGGGCTCAGGTACGGGCTGCGGTTGTGGAGCCGGTACTGGCTGTGGAATAGGCACGGGCTTTGGTTGAGGTTGCGGCTCAGGCCTGGGTTGGGGCACGGGCGGAGTTGGGCTTGCCGCTTTTTGTGGCCCAATAGACACACACGAATTACTAGTCTCCACATATTTACGCAAGATTGGCCATTGCATGCGGTCCTTGCCGTCAACAGGCTCCACACTCAATACATAGTCGTCACCCCATCCTGGCCCGGCAGCCCAGACAGAAGCAGGAATACAATTTTCAGCGAGGTACTTGAGAGTATTGTCGAGCGCAGGTAACCAGGCAGGATTATTGTTCGGAACGCCGATTTCGCCCAGATAGCCTTTCTTGTTGTTGGCTTTCAACCACTCTACAAACGGCCTGACCCGATTGACACCAACCATAGGATCATTCATCCCAGCATCCCGAGGATTGGTGTAAGTGCCAGAGTTGTTGTCGTCCAGGTAGGTATGCGCTGAATAAAGAATCTTGTCGGCCGGATCCTTGACGGAGAGCAGACCTGCACTTGAAGACGACGACCATAGCCAGGCACTGGAGAAGTTTTCACCTTCCACCAATATGTAATGGGTATTATCGATGCGGCGAACACCATCGATACCCGCCTGCATGATGGACGCCACCGTACCCGAGGTCGCATAGGGTTCATTCATCACGTCATAGGCGAACAAGGCAGGATGACTTCCCCATGTCATTGCCATTCGATACGTGACATCACGAAACGCGTCCAATGGGACGTTTCGACTGCCAATCAGCTGATTCTTGTACCGTGCAAAGTTATGCAGGTCCAGAATAACCCGCATATTGTATTTGTGGGCGTAGTCCAGCGTCTGGGTTACAAGCCCAGCATAAGTTGGATCAAACGATGCGTAGGTGGTTTTCTGCAAACGTTCCCACAGGATGGGGAAACGAATGGTCTTTATGCCCTTTGCGCTCCACGCCTTGAAATACTGCTCCGTAGGAAAGATGTAGTTAACGCCATTAGCGCCCGGCAGCACCTCGGCTGCAAAACTTGCACCCGACATGTTCAGACTTACCAGGTCGATGCCTGCTTCGGCCGTTGATAACGCGGATAACAATCCAGCAGCCAGCACTACCTTTATGGCGGCCACGGCAAAACCTCGGGGCTTTAAGATCGCACCCTTCATAGCAGCTTCCTTGCATGAGTTGATGTCTCCCTTCCCGCCTCTGCGTAACAGAATGCGGAGGTAAAGGCCTCCCCAGCGCAGCGCAGGGAGGCCAGGAAGAACTATACGCGCTACGTTTGAAATCAAAGTGATAGCAGCGTCATAGTTATTTAGCTTTCACGATATGCCTCATAAGATTTGACACAATCTTGTGCGCCAGATGTACTTTTGGGTTCAGGCGAAGCCCGCCTAGAAGATTGATCACACCTCCACGCGCGACATCTTCTGCATAGCGTATCGATGCTCCGGAACCCAGACCGGTTATGAATAGCGCCCCCAGTTGGAAGGAGGGAAAGCGTTACACCACGCCAAAAGCGCAACGAGCAACCAGCAACCAGCAACCAGCAACCAAGAGAGCTACCGGTTACAGCGGCGGGAAAAGAAACGTACATGATTGACCTTTCCTGATGTGGGAAAGGCACAGGCACACGCCTACGAACTCTTCTAAACAGGGTTCGTAGGCATCATTAGCCCAAGAACAGTTAAAGGAGAAATACCCTCTCCTGTATACCAGTTTAACTACCCGCTGCGCATGAGCGTAGCGTATGGGCTGGAATCAGCCTGTCACCCATTCAGCCACAATGCGTGCCGCATCGGCCAGTACGTCATTGCGCGCTTCCGCCTGCTGGTTTTCAAGAGCGGAATAGAGAGCCAGCACAACGGGTGCACGGCGAGGCGGCCAGAGGATAGCCACGTCGTTGGCCGAGCCGTAATCACCCGTACCTGTCTTATCGCCTACCTGCCAGCCAGCCGGTACCCCGGCCCGGATACGCTTGCCACCCGTGGTATTGCCTTTCAACCACGCCTGCAACTGATGCTGTTTATCCGCAGCCAGCATGTCACCCAATGCCAGACGTTGCAGACTCATTGCCATGGCCTGAGGGGTACTCGTATCACGAGGATCTCCCGGAATAGCCGAATTGAGTTCGGTTTCCCATCGATCGAGGCGAAAATGCGTATCTCCTATCGAGCGGGCAAATGCGGTGACCGCTTCAGGGCCCCCCAGCTTTTTCATTAGCACATTGGCCGCGGTGTTATCACTGTACTGAATGCCTGCGGCGCACAACTCGGCAACGGTCATCCCAGTGGCAACGTGCTTTTCCGTCACTGGAGAGTATGTGACCAGATCGGCCCGGGTGTACGTGAGCCGCTCTTCGAGGAGCCCCGGTTCGTCTTGGCTTCGAGCGAGAAAGGCTGAAGCGAGCATGACCTTGAACGTGCTGTTCATAGCAAACCGCTCATTGGCGCGATAGCCCAACTGTGCTCCATTTGCGGTATCGATGGCGCATACCCCAAGCCGTCCGTTCAGCTTCTGCTCCAACTTAGCCAGCCGATCTTGAAAGGAAGCATCATCCCGATTAGCGCCAGCCAGCGTACCTAGCGAATAAGACGCAGACACCACAGCGCTAGCCAATAAAAACGTTCGACGGTTCAGGATGACATTCATGGCGCGGGCTCGTAATCGACTATGTAGGAAAACAACCTACTGGTTACAGACGTCACGTCGCCTGTAACCAGTAGGGAAACGGTGCAAGCGTAGCGCTGATGGAAGTCGGCTTACCAGCACAAGCTTTCTCAGGATGTTTGCACAATTCGCAATTTTCGTGCTCAGGCTCAGTGAACCCCACGTTGAAGTAGCAGCCTAGACGGTTTCGTCTAGGCTTGGGGTATCTGTCTCAGATGTGGGCATTGCCATACTGGCCGTGCAGTAGCGGACGTCGGACGACCATTTCGTTCTTTTGTGACTTGAGGAGATCGCATGAAAATCACTGTTTTCAGCGCCCAGCCCTACGATCAGCGGTTTCTTGACGAAGCCAATAGACACCATTTCGCCCATCACAACTTCGAGTTCACCTATCAAAATGTCCCGCTCTCGCTTCAAACCGTTGCGCTCGCGCAGGGCAGCGACGCCATTTGCACCTTCGTCAACGATCAACTCGATGCGCCTGTTCTCGAAACACTCAAGGAATATGGGGTCAATGCGATTCTCCTGCGTTGTGCAGGTTTTAATAATGTAGACCTCGACGCTGCCGAGCGACTAGGGCTCTTTGTTGCGCGTGTCCCTGCCTATTCACCCGAAGCAGTGGCCGAGCACACCATTGCGCTTATCCTTACGCTTAACCGGCATACGCATCGGGCTTATAACCGCGTCCGCGAAGGCAATTTCATGCTGGAGGGGCTGCTGGGGTTTACGCTGCATGGCAAAACGGTCGGGGTTATCGGCACCGGCAAAATCGGTTTGGCAACGGCCCGCATCCTGAAAGGATTTGGCTGTCGCCTGCTGGGATACGATCCCATGCCTGCGCCTGAATTCAAGACGCTTGGGGATTTCGTTGACCTCGACATGCTACTGGCACAATCGGACATCGTGACGTTGCACTGCCCCTTGATGGACGCAACCCGTCACATCATCAATGAACGCACCTTGGCCGAGATGAAGCCCGGCGCCATGCTCGTCAATACCTCCCGCGGCGGACTGGTGGACACGGCCGCTGTTATAGAGGCACTGAAGAGCCGTCAGTTAGGCGCCCTGGCCATTGATGTGTATGAGCAGGAAAGTTTCCTCTTCTTCCATGATCGCTCATCCGACATCATTGATGACGATATCTTCCAGCGGCTGATGACCTTTCCCAATGTAATTGTGACCGGACACCAGGGCTTCTTTACCGTCGAAGCGCTACGCGAGATTTCCGAAGTAACACTGCGTAATCTGGAATGCCTGGTGAACGGGACAGCATGCTCCAATGTGCTGATCAATAGGGATCCGGCCGGCCGCTAAGGGAGCCCCGTCATGTGGCAACAACTATACGACCCGCTTGGTAACGCCTATCTCTCGGCTTTGGTGGCCGCTGTTCCCATCTTGTTCTTTCTGGCAGCACTGACGCTTCTCAAGTTGAAAGGGCTGACCGCCTCCCTGTTGACCCTGGGCATTGCCGTGGTCTCCTCTCTGTTTCTGTTCGGCATGCCCCTTGGCAAAATCCTGAGCGCCGCACTGTTGGGCATCGCCAACGGTTTATGGCCGATTGGCTATATCGTGCTGATGGCGGTGTGGCTTTACAAACTGGCAGTCAAGAGCGGCAAGTTTGATGTCATCCGTGGCAGTATTGCCACCATTTCTGAAGATCAGCGCATTCAGGTCATCTTGATTGCGTTCTGCTTTGGTGGCTTTCTCGAGGGTGCTGCAGGCTTTGGTGTACCTATTGCCATCTGCGCGGCGCTTCTGGTCGAGTTGGGTTTCAAGCCGCTCAAGGCTGCCATGCTGTGCCTGCTGGCCAATGCTGCGGCTGGCGCCTATGGCGCCATCGGAATCCCGGTAATTGTTGGCGCGCAACAAGGCTCTGTGCCGCTGGATGACATGGCGCTGATGATGATCGCCATTGTTCAGCCAGCCACCCTGCTTATTCCGACGCTCTTGATCCTGGTACTGGATGGGTTGCGTGGCATCCGTGAAACCTGGCCGGTCCTTTTGTTGATCGGCGTGCTCTTCAGTGGTCTGCAGACGCTTACGCTGTATCTGCTAGGACCGGAGCTGGTAGATATCATCGCTCCGCTTGTATCCATGGGGGCCCTTGCGCTGTTCATGCAGGTCTGGCAGCCCAGCCGTATCTATCGCGAGTCTGACGCACCGCCACGCTCTACACAGCGTTGGTCTCTGATGCAGGTTCTGGCAGCCTGGTCGCCTTTTTATATTCTGACCGGAATCGTGCTGCTGTGGAGCCTGCCCGCATTCAAATCGCTGTTTGCAGCGCAGGGCCCGCTAGCGGCCAGCGTGCTCAAATTGAATGCCCCGTTTCTTCATCAGCAGATCGAAGAAATTCCACCAATTGCCGCTGTAGCTCATACCTTACCCGCTACCTGGAGCGTTGCGCTAATCAGCGCGCCGGGAACAGCCATTCTACTTTCAGTACTGTTAACCACACTGCTTTCTCCTACGCTTTCATGGCAGGGTGCAGGCGAGCAGTTGAAACAGACCATAAAAGAGCTGTGGCGTCCCTTGATCATGATCTGCCTCATCATGGGTGTTGCTTATATCGCCAATTTTTCAGGTGCCTCTTCTACCATCGGGCTTGCCTTGGCAGAAACCGGAAGCATCTTTCCACTGCTTTCTCCTGCTATCGGCTGGCTGGGCGTTTTTATCACCGGCTCGGTGGTCAACAACAACACGCTGTTTGCCCATCTGCAATCCGTGACAGCGCTTCAGATTGGCACCAGCCAGGCACTGCTTGTCGCCGCCAATACCAGCGGCGGCGTGATGGCCAAGCTGATTTCACCACAGTCAATCGCCATTGCCGCAGCCGCCGTGGATCAGGTAGGCGCTGAATCTTCGATTATGAGAATGGTGCTTCAGTACAGCCTGGCACTGTTGGCGTATGTTTGCGTCTGGACATTCATACTGTCGCTGCTGATTTGACGGTTACATCATCCACCAGCAGCGTTGAAACGTTTAGTGATCATTCTTCAGGAGTTTGCTCATGTTCGTGCCCGGCCGCATCGAAGTCGATCAGGTTGCCAATGGATACCTTCCTGCCATGCATTTGCTGCTGGAATATACGGTCGACCCTGTTTCCTCAAACCAGCATGCTCACTTTCATCTCTCAGGCCACGTGGGCCAACGTGCGGTAGAAGAAAAGTTTTCCATGCACCGAGACGAAGCCTATAACTTCCTGGCGGAAATTGATCATCGCCTGCGCCGCTATGGTGTGCCTCTACCCAAGGCGAGCGTCTTTACGCATCACGAGGATTACGACCAGATGTTTGAAGATTTAAGAGGAAAACTGCATACCCAGCCGGGAGACCCCATAGATCTCGACCGGTTGGTAGGTGGTGAGTAAGCTGTCAGGGAGCGTTTAACAGCTCCTGCTTTATCGCCTGTCCGAGTCGATGCCTGCCTGAGCTCTAGAACTCAGGCGCATGAGGCGGACTTTTATTACTGCTTGATACGCTCAAGAATCTGATTGGTCATTGCGATGGCTTGCTTGTTGTTCTTTTCAACATCTTCACGAATCAACATAGCCAGAACGGTCAGAACGGAGGACCGGCAGATCTGAGACATCTCGCCTGACTCTTCCATCAGCAGGCGATAGAGAATCGATGAGGCAAGCTTACGGTCATAGGGTGGCAGTGAGTCGCTGCTGGCTAAAAGGGTAAGCTCTTCATTAAGCACGGCGTAGGCGTCCATTCGGCATATCCATAATGTTGAGCCTGGGCGCGGCTCTGATAAAAATGCCCTGAAAGTGAAGATCCTGACGATGGATCCCTGTACGCGAGCTTTGAGACACGACGTTTAAAAGAGTTTAGTGCCAGCTGTCGCCTCCATAGGCCATTGATGAGATTAGTCGACTCCGTCTCAATTCAGTTTAGGAAATCGCATCCCTTGTTTCCGCTGACAGACGGCGGTCTGCTCCAGCAATGACTGCGTCAAGATGCAGGACCCGGTTTGACTGCACGTCGTCAAAGCAGCTGCAAGAATTACCTGACTATTGAGCCTGAAAGGACCTAGCCATGGATGTTTTCGAGAAAGCGGCACTCTTCAAGAAGCTTCATACGTATGATCAACCGCTGATCCTGCCCAATCCATGGGATGCCGGTAGCGCCCGCATATTGAGCCGGCTTGGCTTCGAGGCCTTGGCAACGACCAGCGCAGGATTAGCCTTTAGCCTGGGGCGCCAGGATGCACGCGGGAGCCTTTCCCGTGATTGCGTGTTGGCCAATGCGGAAAGTATCGTTCTGGCAACCGACCTGCCGGTCAGCGCAGACCTGGAAAACGGCTTTGGTGACTCGCCAGAAGCAGTGAGCGAAACGATACAGCGGGCGGCTGAAATAGGACTGGCAGGCGGCTCGATCGAGGATGCCACCGGCAACGCAAGCTCGCCTCTCTACGACTTCAACCATGCGGTGGAGCGTATCGCGGCTGCAGCTGAAGCCGTAAAGGAGCTGGGTTACCCTTTCATGCTGGTCGCACGTGCTGAGACCTATACCTGTGGTGGTGCAAGCCTCGATGATACGGTGCGGCGTCTCCAAGCCTACGAAGCAGCAGGAGCAGATGTCTTGTATGCGCCCGGGCTGCCTGATCTGGAAGCCATACGGCTGATTTGCGAGTCCGTATCCAAGCCAGTCAATGTTGTGATGGGCCTGTCTGGAGCGAACTATAGCGTGAGTGAGCTGGCCGAAGCGGGAGTCAAACGGATAAGTCTGGGTAGCTCATTGGCGCGAGCGGCATGGAGTGGATTTATCGCAGCGGCATTGGAAGCTCGCGATGAAGGCACATTCGGCTTTGCCGAAAGCGCCGTTTCTTTCGCAGAAATCAACAGCTGGATGAACAGAGACGGAGAGTAAAACGCATCATCCTACTGAAGGTACCTCATTGCTTCCAGGCTGGCCCATCAATTGCCCAACCAGGGCACGTGCCAGCTTGAGGCATTCGAGGGCCGCCTGCTCCAGTGTTTCCTGACCGGAAAAAGAGGAAGCATCGATCAGCGTCATGGCAGCATCAAGCATCTGGGCCTGATTGGAAAACTCGCTCCTCAGCTCTGTATCTGAAAGATCAGTCATTAAATTGGCGTCTGCCGCTTGACCATCTGCACGTCCATCATTGGACGCGTGCTCCCTCAGGATCAGATTGATGAACGCATATTCATCCTTTGTAAGATCAAAAGCGCTACCCTCCTGCTGTGCAGCAGGATTTAGCAATCTGTTCGCCGTGCCTGTATAACGTGTTTTCATGATTGATCGTGATGAACTACATCTGAATGTTCAGTATCAATTCGCTCGACCAGTGCTATTGACAAGTCATTAAGCACATGATCCACCTGTTATACGTATCGGTTATCGAGGCGTTAACTTAAGGGCAGCAAGATAAAAGCAACAGTTGTGCCAGTTAGCAACAGCTATGTTTGAGCGGAGAGCAGCATCCTTACCTAAATGTCTCTAACGCATAATCAACAAAACTGCGGAGTTTGGGTGAGCGATAACGGTCCTGGGAATAGACTAGGTGCATGGGCCTGCTGGGCAATTGATAATGGTCCAGCAGCTTGACCAACCTGCCCTGCTGCAGATCTTGCCACACCAGGACGTTAGGTAGCATAACGATTCCGATCCCACTGAGCGCGGCCTGCCGAAGCCCCTGGGCACTGTTGACTATGACACGGCCACTGATATCGATGGAAACCTCGCCTTCCGGTCCGCTCAAGCACCAACGCTTTTCGGTCCATCGCCACTCCGTGCCGGCAGGATAGGCGAAGGACAAGCATTCATGGTGGGAAAGCTCTTCCGGCCGCTCTGGGTAACCATGCCGCTGTAGATACTCAGGTGATGCACATATCGTCAGGCCATAGTCCATCAGTGGTCGGGCAATGAGCCGTGACGCATCCAGCGTGCCCAGGCGAATGGCGACATCGAAACCCTCCTCAACCAGATCGACTACTCGATCCGTTAATACCACGTCGAGCCTGATTTCTGGGTACTGGGCCAGATAGTCTGCCAAGGCAGGCATCAGGCATTCCGAGCCAAACGTGGGCGGTGCCGTGAGACGTAAGACTCCATGAGGGTTAGCCTGCGCCTGCTCAGCCAGACGCTCCGAATCGGCTACGAGCCCCAGCACCTCGACGCACCGCTGATAATAGACCGACCCGAACTCTGTCAGGCTTTGCCGCCGAGTAGTCCTGCGCAAAAGACTCATGCCGAGGCGCTTCTCCAACGCGCGGAGATGGTTGCCGACCATCGTAGTGGACAACCCACACTGTTCACCTGCTGCAGTCATGCTGCCACTTTCGACTACACGTACAAACACCATCATGGCTTGATAAAGATCCATTTTAAAGCCTGGATTCAAAGTGATAGAACAATCATAGCGTTTATCTCATATTGCTACATAAAGATACTCAAACCTTCTCTAATAGGAGGCTTTATGACAGCTATCTCTTCAACCTCTACCTTCGGATTTGACCAGACGTCTGCGTTTACAGGCTCATCCCTGCCCTTGATGCAGACATATAGCCCGTTGACGGTCAGCTTTGTAAGGGGCAAGGGAACGCGAGTTTGGGATCAGCAAGGAATTGAATATCTAGATGCTGTTGCGGGTATTGCAGTAACTAATATCGGTCACTCCCACCCGCGGATTACCCAAGTCATTCAGGAGCAGGCCGACCTGCTGATGCACACCTCCAATCACTACAGCATTACCTGGCAGCACGAGTTGGCCGAGCGTCTGACACAACTTACGGATATGCAGCGCGTGTTCTTTGGCAATTCGGGCTCGGAGGCCAACGAGGCCGCTTTTAAACTTGCCCGTCGGTATGCTCAGCATAAAGGCGTCCTAACACCCAAAGTGGTCGTGATGGAAAATGCATTTCATGGACGCACGCTCGCCATGATATCCGCCAGCGACAGCCCTAGTGTTCGCAACGGCTTCGGGCCGTTGATCAACGACTTTGTCAGGATACCGTTTGGTGACTTGGACGCACTTGACGCCGTAACCCAACGGTATGGTGACCAGATTGTAGCATTGCTGGTTGAGCCCATTCAGGGAGAAGCCGGCGTGATAGCGCCACCCGTGGGTTACCTTACCGCGTTACGTACGCATTGCACGCGCAACGGCTGGTTGCTCATGCTGGATGAAATTCAGAGCGGCATGGGTCGTACAGCTGCCTGGTTCGCCTATCAACATGAAGGCATCCAACCCGATGTCGTTACACTCGCCAAGGCGCTTGCCAATGGCTTGCCTATTGGCGCTTGCCTGGCAGCCGGCATTGCTGCCGATCTTTTCACACCAGGAAGCCATGGCAGTACCTTTGGTGGAAATCCGCTCGTATGTCGAGTGGGATGTGCGGTGCTGGATGTTATCAAGGAAGAAGGCTTGGTCCTGCATGCGGCACAACGGGGTACACAACTCAAGGACCGCCTCGAGAACCGCTTGAGCCACCTTTCACAGGTTCAGGCAGTACGCGGCCATGGTCTCCTGCTGGGCATTCAGTTGAATAAGCCCTGCCGATCATTGATGCAACGGGCGCTTGACCGGCATCGCCTGCTAATCAATGTCACGCGGGAAAATACTATTCGCCTGTTACCGCCATTGATCATCAGCGAAGCGGAAGTCGACACGCTTGCGAACGCCATACACGATCTGGTTAGCCAGGAGTGGTAATCATGGATATCTGTCTTGATGACAAGACGGCACTGGTCACGGGTGCAAGCGCTGGCATAGGGGCTGGTATTGCAAAGCTATTGGCTGCCGAGGGTGTCAACCTCGTTCTGCTTGCCGGGGATACGGAGCGGTTGCAGGCCGTTGCTTGTGAGGCGTCCATGCTGGGCGCCCCTACCGTAAAGCTTCTTACAGGGGACTTGGCTGACGAAGATGCGTTGCACAGTGTGCTTGAAGCGATCGAAGGCAGCGTCATTGATATTCTGGTCAATGCCGCGGGCGCCTCGCGTCCTGTCGCATTGATGGCAAGCGAAGAGGAGTGGCGCCAAGCCTTTCTGCTCAATTTCATTGCAGCCCGGCGGCTG
Organism: Pseudomonas sp. MAG002Y; assembly: GCF_019400845.1. Lineage (NCBI taxonomy): Bacteria > Pseudomonadati > Pseudomonadota > Gammaproteobacteria > Pseudomonadales > Pseudomonadaceae > Pseudomonas > Pseudomonas sp. MAG002Y. The sequence continues at coordinate 28,434 of NZ_WOEJ01000020.1, forward strand.
ACCCATGCCGTACTTCCCGCTATGCAGAACAGACGTTGGGGTCGGATCATTTCAATCAGCGGGTCCATGGAGCCGCGCAGCCTGAACGCGGCGAGCGCAGCCAAAGGTGCTCTACATCTCTGGTCGAAGGGACTTTCCTGTGAGGTCGCCACGCAAGGCATTACCGTCAACTGTATTGCACCGGGTCGAATCCATAGCAGGCAGGTCATGACCCAGCTGCATCCTTCTGCTGAAGCCAGGGCCGACTTCGTTCAGCGTCATATTCCGGCCGGTTATTTTGGCGAGCCTGAAGACGTTGCTGCATTGGTCGCGTTTCTCGCCTCACCACTGGCACGCTACATCACCGGCGCGGTTATTCCGGTAGATGGCGGTATGCATTATTTTGCACACTGACATACGAACCCTATCTGATTTTATCTCCAGAGGGTCCAGAAAGGCTTCGTTGCCTCTGCCACGCAGCCGCTCGACTCAAACCGGGGTGCGAGTCAGCTACCCTAAATGGAAAGGCGGTCGGTGCTGGACCAGACTGACCGCCAAGGTAGCACCTAGCGAGGCTGTAAACGCCAGCTATGAGACTCGAACTGAGCGGCAGGCTTAAAACGCATCACGATTGCCATCAGCACCACAATACCGAATGCCATCAGCAGCCATGCCTGGGAAAGATTGGTTGAGTGCTCTCGTATCAATCCTGCTAAAAAAGGCATACCGCTGGCAATGATATAACCGCCCCCCTGTACGAACCCCATCAATGCGCCAGCGCTTTTGGCATCGCTGACGTGATCCATAGTCACGATCAGGGAGAGCGGAAACAGTGCGCCGATTCCGATACCGAGCAATACGGCGGCGGGAATGGCCATTGACAAGGGCGCGATCACGAGTCCTGCCAACCCCGCCAATATCAGCAGCAACATACCTAATAACGGAACACGCCGATCAGGAAAGCGACCAATGAACATTGATACGGAAAGCCCTGCTGCTACTTCCGTTAGCGTCAGTGCGCCGAGCAGATAGCCGCTGTCAGCTGCAGACCACCCCAACTGAACATAGAACGGCGGGAGCCAGGCGAGTACCAATGTATACGCACCAGTACCGATACCAAAAGCCGCCATCAGCAACCAGGCTTTACCGGCACCCAACGGGAGCCGGACGGGCGCGGTGGCGGCTGGTGCAGTTTCATGTGAGGCAGTCTGCCTCCACGCCAGCGCACCCAGGACTGCAGGAACGGACCACAGGGCAAAAGTGATTTCCCAATTACCGGTGATCTGAGTCAGCGGCGACGCTGACGCTGCAGCAAGCGCGGCCCCACCCATGATACCGGTGGTGTAAAGGCCCATCAGCATACCTACACGGGTAGGAAAGTGACGTTTGATATAAGCGGGCAGTAGCGCCTGTACCAACGCGATACCCAGCCCTGCAAGCATGGCCGTCAAGACAAGCCCGGTTGTCGAAGGCAGCAGCCAGCGTAATACACCTGCAAACGCAATCGCCACTACGCCAGCCATAACCCCTTTATATTCCCCCAAAAGCACCTGAAGCCGTGAACCAAACAAGGCACCCACGCCCATTGCGAATACGGGCAATGTCGTCAGCAGACCTGCCGAAGCATTGGTAAGCCCAGTCGTATGCTGGATTTCATCAAGCAATGGTCCAATCGCAGCCAGGATGGGCCTTAGGTTAAGGCTGACCAGCATCAGGGCCAACACTACTGGCCAGGTTCTATAGGTGTCGTTCGAAGCAGTCATGCACAACTCCTTTTTGATTGTCTGGATTGACCTCTCTATAATTACCTTAATGCAAAGTATCTTAACGTCAAGATATAAGGATAAAATATGACTGATCGAGCTCTGCTTGCTGCTCAGCAGTGGAAAACCCAACGGCCGGATATAGACCCCTTCCCCATGCAGGTTCTGGGGAGATTTGGCGAGCTTGCCCAGCTGATTACGCGGGATTACATCAATCCCTTCTTTGCCCGCTATGAATTGCATCCGGGCGAGTTTGATGTATTGGCCACCCTGCGGCGCTCGGGAGCGCCATTTGCATTGACGCCAACGGCGCTTTATGAGGCGGCAATGATCTCTTCAGGTGGCATGACCAACCGCCTGGATCGTCTGGAGCGCGCCGAATTGATAGAACGGCGCAAACACCCCTCTGACCGCCGCGGTACACTGGTCGCCTTGACAGACAAAGGGCGAATGCTGATCGATGAGATGCTGGCGCCACATGTTGAAAACGAGCGCAAGGTATTGGCCGCACTGACCGCCGCAGAACAGCATCAACTCGATCAGCTCCTGGGCAAGCTGATCGCAGGCCTTTCGAAGGGTGTGTAATACAGAAGGTCATTAAATAAAAAGAAAACTGTCTATGCCGCTTCGCTGTTCTCTCGGCTACAGTCATGTCACGTCACATGCTGTGACCTGCGTCGCTCGGACGGTTCCGGGCGCTTACGTCTATCGAGGAAAACATGGCTGACTCCAGCTCCATGCGTCGCTTCACGCGTATTGATCGTCTCCCCCCTTACGTTTTCAACATTACCGCTGAACTCAAGCTGGCCGCTCGCCGTCGTGGCGAGGACATCATCGACCTGAGCATGGGTAATCCGGACGGCGCCACACCGCCTCACATTGTGGAAAAGCTGTGCCAGGTCGCCCAGCGTGAAGACACTCACGGCTACTCCAGCTCTAAAGGCATCCCTCGCCTGCGCCGCGCCATCTCGCGCTGGTATCAGGATCGTTATTCAGTCGAAATTGATCCGGAGTCCGAAGCCATCGTCACGATTGGGTCAAAGGAAGGTCTCGCCCATCTTATGCTGGCAACCCTGGACGCCGGCGACACGGTACTGGTACCCAACCCCAGCTATCCGATTCATATCTATGGTGCTGTTATTGCAGGTGCCCAGGTACGCTCCGTACCGCTGGTACCGGGTATGGATTTTTTTGCCGAGCTTGAGCGGGCTATTCGCGAAAGTATTCCCAAGCCAAAGATGATGATCCTGGGGTTTCCATCCAATCCCACGGCTCAATGCGTTGAGCTTGAGTTTTTCGAGCGCGTCATCGCCCTGGCCAAGCAATACAACGTTCTGGTCGTTCACGACCTTGCCTATGCCGACATCGTGTTCGACGGCTGGAAGGCACCGTCCATCATGCAAGTACCGGGTGCCAAGGACATCGCCGTCGAGTTCTTCACTCTGTCCAAAAGCTACAACATGGCCGGCTGGCGAATCGGCTTCATGGTAGGCAACCCCGAGTTGGTCAACGCGCTCGCGCGTATCAAGAGCTACCATGATTACGGGACATTTACGCCATTACAGGTAGCTGCGATTGCGGCATTGGAAGGCGATCAGCAATGCGTTCGTGACATTGCTACGCAGTACCAGCAACGTCGGGATGTGCTGGTGAAAGGTCTCCATGAAGCGGGCTGGATGGTTGAGAATCCAAAGGCATCGATGTATGTCTGGGCTAAAATTCCTGAAGTCTATGCGCACCTGGGCTCGCTTGAATTTGCCAAGAAGCTGCTGGCGGATGCCAAGGTATCGGTCTCACCCGGGATTGGATTTGGAGACTACGGCGATGACCATGTCCGTTTCGCGTTGATTGAAAACCAAGACCGTATTCGTCAGGCCGTACGGGGTATCAAGGCCATGTTCCGGGCCGACGGCATCCTTGCCAAACCCGCGGCTCAAAAGGCTGTAAGCTGTAAGCTGTAAGCTGTAAGCTGTGAGGCTAAGGCAGACTGCCTTAGCCTTCTTCTCGACTAACGTGAATGCTTAAGTGCACGCTCCTGGGCATGACGCTCCTGCGCCAGCTCAATTAGCCGAGTGATCAAATCCTGATAAGACAGCCCGCTAGCTTCCCAGAGCTTGGGATACATGCTGATATTGGTAAAGCCCGGGAGTGTATTGACCTCATTGATCAAGACCTCGCCACTGGCTGTCAGAAACACATCGACCCTTGCCAATCCCGAACATCCCAGCACCTTGAATGCGTCCAACGCCAGTGAGCGTATGCGCTCGCTGATCGCAGACGGCAGATCCGCCGGGACATTGACCTCAGCCGCTGCGTCATCAATATATTTGGTGTCGTATGAGTAGAAACCACTGTGCACAACGATTTCTCCGCACGCACTGGCGGCCGGCTCCTCGTTTCCGAGAACCGCACACTCGATTTCACGGCCCTTGACGGCCTGCTCCACCAACACCTTGGTATCGTAGGCAAATGCCTGAGCCATCGCATCAAGGTATTCGGCTTCCGTTTCCGCCTTGCTGACACCTACGGACGAACCTTGATTGGCAGGTTTGACGAACACCGGCGTCCCTAACGCTGCGGTGACCTCACTGAATGAAGTGCGGGCAGCGGTCAGGCGGCTGAACGTTAGGAAAGGAGTAATCGGTAATCCTGCATCGCGCAGTAGCCGCTTGGTAACATCCTTATCCATGCAGACAGCAGACCCCAGCACGCCAGACCCCACGAAAGGCAGATCGGCCATGCGGAGAAGCCCTTGAAGAGAGCCGTCTTCGCCCAAGGGGCCATGCACAATCGGGAAAATGACATCAATTTGCCCCAGCGCCTGGGCAGAGGAGGTTTCAATCAGTTGCTGCTCACGCTGTCCTGGCACAAGGGCCAAGGCTCGATTGGACCGATTGAGTGCAATGAGCGCGGGGTTTTCAGCATGAAGCAGATAATCGGACGCATCATTGAGATGCCATCGGCCTTCCTTGTCGATCCCGATAAGAATGACCTCGAACTTCGCCTTGTCGATGGCGTCGACAATATTTTTGGCGGATTGTAAGGAAACCTCATGCTCCGAAGAGCGACCGCCAAAGATGACCCCTACTCGCGTCTTGCTCACGACCCTGCTCCTCAAGCGTTATACGCAGCCATAGGATACAGGGCAGAAGCGATTTGAAAATCGGGGCTATTGAATTATCGATTAGAAAACTGATTACGCGAACCAGAATCGCCCAGCCTGAATAAAACGCAGTTGTCAGGCACTAACGCCCTGATGCTGCCATTCGGCCTCAAGCTGAGCCTCCAGCAAACTCAAGGTGTTATAGGCTTCCGAGTAATCCAGAAAAGTTTTCTGGACGAGCAGGCGGGCCTGGTCTACCTTTATCTGGTACTGACGAATTTCCTTCTGCAGCTCTACGAGCCGTCTCGCCTTATCTCTTTCCGCCACGCCATCACCCTCCATGAGACCTGAAAAGAGGCGGGCTATTATGTGCTGCAGATCACATTACGGAAATGCCGTCTATCTATCTTTTTAGACCGTTCAGCGGCTTTATCATTGACTAATATCAAGATGATATCTAGCGATATGGCTACGGTCTTTTACCTCTTCTAAGATAAAACAGACATACCAATCCTGGGTCTTTGTTCTTGATGATCGGAGACATACTGGTAAGCCGTCATGCTTCCTTCATCGCGCATTCATCATTTCTTCACATTCGATACGTAGCATTTATATTGACCGCTTTAGTTTCCCCACGGTTACCCGTTCTAAGGCGGTCATTTATTCTCTTCGCCTGATTTAAGTCAGCATCTAATTTCTTTACTCAATCACCCTTCCCGCCTGTGTTCCCGGCTCTGCCCAATGGCTGCACTTGCTGGTGTGTCCGATACCTGGGTTGAAGCTATTGCATGGATCGAGCTTGCGGTAGAACGCTTTTAGGCCCGGCTTGGCATGGTAGAGATGGCCCACGTTGTGTTCTGCCGGATACTCTGCACCACGCTGATCCAGTAAGTCCCACATGCGATGCTCAATCGCCAGACAGTCATTACCTTTCTTGACGATGTAATCCTGATGGAAAACATGGCAGAAGAAATGACCGTAGTACAGCTTATGGACAAGCTTGCCATCGAGGTCAGCGGGAAGCGTTTCGAACCACTCCCGGTCATTGCGTCTCAATGCGATGTCCAGCGCCACGATGTCTTCCACCTCCTTAGGGTGAACGTCCCGATAACGTATCGCTGCGCTGGCAGCGGCAAAGCGATGCAGGAACGCCTTGCGCCCTTCCTCAGCGGTACACCTGAAATAGGCACCACGGGCTTGATCGAAAAAGCTGTCCAGATAATGCTGCGTCTCATCGATCAAAGGGCCCGCGACCTTGAGTATCAAATGATGCTCATACTGATCCCGATGCGCTTTCATTCGCTTGGGCAGATGGCTTGGGAACAACCGGCTCAGTGCCTGCAGAACCCGGTCACCCAGGTGCGATGGTAGAAAGCTGAAACGATTGAATACCTCATCGAAACGGCTCTTGAGCGAGAACAACTTGGGCAGTCGTTCGGTACCCAAGCGGTCGATGATGAGAAAAGTGTCTTTGCCGTAGGCTTCTGCGACGTCGAAGGCATCCCGATGCATATACTCACCGGCAATGGGCAGTTGCGAGAAGTTGGCGAGCATATGCCGCCGGATTTCCGTAAGGTCGGCGGTATCGTTAGTGCCGATATAGAAAACCGCGGTATCTTTCCCGATGGGAAAGGTATCCAGCCGAACCGCAAAAACAGCCAGCTTTCCTGCGCTGCCAGAAGCCTCGTACAAGCGGCTCGTGTCGGCGTTGAAGCGCGCCGGGGTATCGGCATCCACCTCCCGCACATGGCTGGTGTAGCCCTTGTCAGAACCAGCCCCTGCGTCACGTTCGATGTCGGCTTCACTGTACTGGTGATTATCCAGCCGCGTCAGGATTTCCTCCGGCGTACTGCCTAGCGCAACACCAAGGTGATTGACCAGATGAAGCTCACCACGCTCATCCAGACGCGCATAAAGCGCCATCTGGGTATAAGCCGGGCCGCGCTGGATGAGCGAACCGCCTGAATTGTTACAGACACCACCCAGCACGGACGCACCGATGCAAGAGGAGCCAATCACCGAATGAGGCTCCCGGCCGTGAACTTTCAACTCTCGCTCCAGCTGATCAAGGGTGGACCCAGGAAAACAGATCACCTGCTCTCCATTCATGATCAGCTGGATCTTCTTCATGCGCATGGTATTGATGAGCACAATGTCACGGTCGTAATCGTTGCCGTCGGGGGTTGATCCGCCTGTAAGTCCTGTATTGGCCGCCTGCATGATGATAATCGTATTGGCTTTCACACACGCCTTGACCACCTCCCACTGTTCCAGAAGCGAACCGGGCTGAACGACAGCAATCGCATCACCCGTACCAAAGCGATACCCGCTGCGAAATCGCTTCGTGCGGGAGGGGTCGGTCAATACGTGCTGAGGGCCGACCACTCCTTTCAAATGGTGAATAAGCGCCTCCCTGTCATGAGCAATGGCGTCGTCTACAGCAGGAGCGACGGACGATGACGCGTGCATAAGAACTCCAAAGGCAGTAGCTAAAGATTGGCTTCCTCCATGGTAGACCTGACTCCCCCGCGCTTCCACCCACTCGCGGCGAAGGTCTAATCCCGTGAGAAACTACCGTTATCCTTTCAGAGAAGAAGAAATAATCCGGTAATTGTCAGGCTTTGTGATTTGAAACCTTCGTCTTCAAGAGGACATTAATTACAGGTTTGAGCGGGTATAAGGCCGCTTGGGAAGAGAAGTATTAGAGTCGCTACAAAACCTGACTTTTAGTCAGGCCTGTGCAGGCAAACGCAGGCTTGATACCTATTAACTCTGTCCCAATCCTTAGCATCGTCTGTCTGCGCTCATTAGAGAGGTTTTGTTAACCGCTCTTATTCAGGACTCGGTCTTGGCAGGGTCATCAACGGCCAGAATGGCATGGATCATGGCAAGATGACTTAAACCTTGAGGGAAGTTGCCCAGTGCTTCGCCGGTCTTGGGGTCCATCATCTCGGTCATCAATCCCACCCCGTTGGTTGATACCTTCAGCACGTCCTCCATCAATGCCTTGGCGCGCTCGTTGTCACCCAGCACAGCATAAGACTCAACCAGCCAGAACGAACAGGCCAGAAACGCGCCCTCTTCTTTCTCCGCACCGCTATAGCGATACACCAGCGGGCCGCGCGCCAGTTCACGATGGATTGCTTCACACGTGGTGATCAACCGCTGCTTGCTTTCAAAGCCGAAGCGAATAGCAAGCAGGATGCCGGCGTCCAGCTTGTCAGTACCGGCATAGAAGGTATAAGCCTGCTTGGCCTCGGACCAGCAATGTTCATCAATCCAGTCACGAATACGGTCACGCTCACGCTCCCAGCGCTTTTGCATCGTATTGGGAATGTGACCCTTTTCTGCCAACTTGACTGCTCGATCCAAGGCAAACCAACAGCCTAACTTGGACATGGTGTAATGCTGCTCTTCTTCCAGCTCCCACATCCCGGCGTCCTTGCAATGCCATTGATCAGCGCAGAGATTGGCCAGCTCGACCAGCATTCCGGCGGTATTAAAATCCAGGATATGACCGCCCTCCACATACATGAGGATGGTTTCCAAAAGATCGCCATACAGGCTCAGCTGGCATTGATAACTTGCTCGGTTGCCTACTCGAACAGGGCTGGACTTTCGATAGCCCGGCACATTGATCACCCGTTCTTCCGGCGCCTTATCGCCCTCCAGAGTAAAGCAGGTGTGTAGACGGTGGCCGTGCCGACGGATGACGTCCTGCAACCACGCCAGCGCAGCTTGTGCTTCTGCCATGGCACCAATGCGCAGGAATGCTTTGATGGTAAATACCGCATCTCGTACCCATGCATAGCGGTACTCGTAATTCTTGTTGCCTCCCAATCTTTCAGGCAGCCCACACGTAGGTGCCGCCACGATAGCGCCACTTGGCGAATACAAGAGCAGTTTTAGCGCCAGAGCCGAACGAATGACTGCTTCCTTGAACACCCCCTGGTATTGCAGACCTTCAGCCCATTCCCGCCACGCCATGTCACTGCGATCAATACGCTTGTCGACTTCCTCAAGTGTTGGCACAGCCAACGGCTCATTCTCGGTCGCCATCAGCGCCAATATCGTACGGTCCCCTTGTTTCAACGTAACGTGTGCACGCACCAGCCGGTCGGTACATTCATCAATCACCACCTCATCGCCGTAGCACAGCATGGCCATCAGACCATCGATATGCATCACTTCACCGTTCGGTGTCTGGCGAATCCATGGTGAGATGGTCTGGCCTCGCGTACCAGGCACTAACTCGATACTAAGCGTTACCTCACCCTGTACGCCCTCAATACGTCGCCCTAGCTCGGACCAGGGCAACCGGCCAGCAGATCCACTGTTAAGCGACTCGGTCAGGCGGACCTGACCCGAGTCGGTCTCAAACAACGTCTCCAGTACATTGCTGCTTTGCAGATAGGCACGTTGGGCTGTGTAAGGTTGGACAGGGGTAATCGAAAAATAACCACCGCTGGGCGCATCCAGCAGACGATCAAACAGAGGGGGTGAGTCCATATTAGGGGCACACCACCAATCGATGGAGCCGTCAGCCGCTACCAGGGCGACCGAGCGGCCATCACTTAACGCAGCATAATTTTCCAGGGGCGCGTACCCCTCAATGCGGTGCGTCTCGAACGTCTGCATGATGCGATCCGTCAGGCCATGCCGCCGGTTGCGCCGTATACTTCACCCGTCACATAGCTGGACTCCTGGGAAGCCAGAATAACGTAGATCGGAGCTAGCTCTGCCGGTTGGCCAGGCCGCTTGAAGACAGTCTCGCTGCCAAACGACGGAATCTTCTCTTGAGGCTGGCCGCCGCTGGGCTGAAGTGGAGTCCAGAAGGGTCCGGGTGCTACCGCATTGACGCGGATACCCTTGGAAATGACCTGTTTGGCCAACGCCTTGGTAAAGGCAGTGATCGCCGCTTTGGTAGGCGCGTAATCCAGTAGGGTTTCCGACGGTTGTACGGCCTGAATGGACGTGGTGTTGATAATAGCGGCACCGGCCGGCATATGCGGAATTGCCGCCTTGCATAGCCAGAACAGCGCATACACATTGGTCTTGTAAGTGGCGTCGAATTGATCAGTGGTCAAATTGGCGATGTCTTCAACGGCTGTCTGCTTACCTGCCACGTTGACCAGAATATCCAGTCCACCCAGTGCATCCTTGGCTTTGCCAATCAATTCATTGCAAAAGGCCTCGCTTTTCAGATCGCCCGGAACGCAAACCGCTTTACGACCTTCCGCTTCGATCAGTTGTACAACTTCTTTCGCATCCGCCTCTTCTTCAGGCAGATAATTCAGCACGATGTCGGCCCCCTCGCGCGCATAAGCGATGGCCGTTGCTCGCCCGATACCCGAGTCCGCGCCGGTAATAAGCGCCTTGCGGCCCGCAAGACGTCCAAATCCCTTGTAACTGGTTTCACCGTGATCAGGGCGTGGCTGCATGTCCTGAGCGAGACCGGGCGGATTTTGAGGCTGCTTCGGAAATTCTGGCTGGGGATATTGGGTCAGGGGATTCTGCATGGTGTACTGGTTATCAGTAGGCATAAAATAGTTCTCTCGTTCAGTGACGCCGCGATGAAAAGATGAAGGCGGCTTGGATAAAGACAGCGGACGTGTCCAAGTGCTGTCTAAAAATGGGAAAGCCTGACTGCGGAGATGGTTCCATCCGATTTTGGATCGAACTTAATGCATCAAGTGCTTGACGATCCTAAGTGGACGTAACGTGACGAAAGAAATATTAAATAAAAAGCGGTCTGAAGCTTTAAAATCGTCCCGCAAAAGATATTTAGAAAAATTCACCAGCCTTTAGCTGGCTCGTCCACAGGATGGGTTTGCTACAGCATATTCCTACCAGTAATCGAGACTACATAAAATTACTCTCAACTCATTACGCGCTCCTGCTGACTGCGCCCAAAGGAACCGTAACAGACTCCATCTTGGTCTAGCCCTTTGTGCTGTAATAGCGCTCGGGCTAACCTCTCGCCAGTTTCCTATCATCATTCCTGACGCTCTTGGAAAATACCCAGGCGATGCGCTTTGGGCGCTCATGATCCTTACAGGTCTGGCTTTGATCGCGCGCCGCGCCAATGCTGCATGCCTGGCGGTAACAGCATTTAGTATTTCATGTGCGGTGGAGGCAACGCAGCTTTACCAGGCGCCCTGGATCAATGCGATTCGCCACCATCCGCTAGGCCATCTTGCCTTGGGCACTACGTTTTCCTGGATGGATATCGTTGCTTACGGTATCGGCATATTGGCGGGCGTTTTGATCGATGGCCTGGCCAGACTCACAGTAAAGGCTAGCCACTCACTCAAAGCAGACGCCTGAAATGATTCTGGCGCAGCAAGCGCTTACTGTCCTTTGTTCTGGAAGGTCGCAAGATAGGCAAGCAGGTCGGCAATCTGCTGCTCATTACTCATTCCCCAGAAACGCATCTTTGTGCCGGGTACGACCTTGTCCGGATCCTTTAAGTAGGCAGCGAGGGTTTCCTCATTCCAGAAAATTCCTGACGCTTTCATGGCCTCGGAATAGTTGAAGTCTTCAGTAGCCCCTGCCTTGCGTCCGAAAATAGCGTTGAGTTCGGGGCCGAACGAGCCCCTGGCATAGGTCCCCACCTTATGACAGTTACCACACCAGGACGTAAAATACTTTTTCCCTGCCGTTGCGTCACCGGCACCATAGGCGACTCCGTGCACCAGCAAGGCCAACGTCATTAACACCCAGTTTCGCATGTCTTCTCCCGAATACGATTAGCGACGCCTGACAATCATTATGCCTGTGTAATACAGCCACGTTCATTGATATGAAACGTAATGACCAACCATGGCCAGAAGTCAAGGCCTGCACTCTCCTACTTTGCATAACGTCATCGCTCAGCTGGCAAGTACTCCTGCTTGTCAGCGCTTCAGGACCAATGGCTTTGCCAGCCTGTTGAAGGTGGTCTATAGGTTCCTTTCTCGGTCTTGTGACTGACTGAGCCCTAATGGACACACAAGGAAAGTTATCATGTTCAAGCTCACCCCTCTGGCGCTTATCGTCCTTGCCTCGTTCAGCAGCCTTGTCGTAGCTGAAAACAACCGCGCCACACAAACGCAGAGTGGATTCGACAATGAGGTTTCCCTGGAGCAGCGTGGCGACGGTAATAACGCGACACAGGAGCAGCTGTTAGCAGACCACCAGAGCTCAACCGTTATACAAACGGGCAATAACAATGACGCCGACGTACTGCAACAAGCCTCTGGCCATAAAATGACGCTTGACCAGACGGGTAATGGCAATAACGCTGCTGTACATCAAGCTACCGCCGGGAGTGGAAGCGACGCTTCGATCCTGCAGGTTGGCGATACCAATGTTGTCACTGTAAACCAGCAGGGCGGTGACTCTGGTTACGACGCCACCTTATACCAGGAGGGCAACAATAATATTCACACGATCGAGCAAGCAGGCGATGGGCGCGCCACGTTGACAGCCAATACTCTGGGTAACGGCAACACGATTAATGCATTACAACGAACGGGTGTATCGGCCAGCCTTACTCAGCTAGGTGAAAATAATCAGATCACACTTGAACAGAGCGGTTATAGCAATAACAGAGAGGGGGACAACGCTTCTGTAGTGCAAAATGGCGATGCGAATGTACTTACTTTGAATCAACTGGGTTACAACCCAGGTAAAACTGCCACGCTGTCTCAGGAAGGCAACAATAACGTGTACACGATCGATCAAATCGACGATGGCGTAACTACGTTGGTGGCCACTACCTTGGGTAACGGAAATACCATTACGGCGCTTCAGGAAAAAGGCAAATCAGCCACGCTTTCCCAACAAGGCGATAACAATCAGATCGCACTGGCCCAACGTGGTGGCCCGATGGAAGCTGATGTAAGTGTTGTGCAAAATGGCAACGAAAACAGCGCAACAGTTGATCAGTCAACAGGGAGTCGTTATGGCGCTTATTCCACCCGCCTGGCTCAAGAGGGAGATGCCAACACCGCTTCCCTCATTCAAGGAGGCGGCCTGAACGTGATAGACGTCGCGCAGGACGGTAACGGAAACGAGCTGACAATCGACCAAGACACAATAGCCGGGACCCTTATTGGCCGATCTGCCGGCACTCGCAACCAGGCAAGCATCAGCCAGGAAACATCCATTACCACCCTGTATTTCTCGCAGGAAGGAGACGCCAATCAGCTCACTGTCGATCAGGCTGGCATCAATAGCCAGGCACGTGTCGACCAGTTTGGTACTGCCAATGAAGTCTTTATTTCCCAACGCGGACCTACGGAGTTATTTACCGGGCCGGCTAATTCAGCAACGGTCATGCAGAGCGGAGCAGGTAACACCGCTACGCTTTATCAACAATGAGCGGTGTGGGTCCTGATAAAGCAATAAGCAGGGTGGCCTGTCCGGTATCGCTCCTTGCTCAGCGTTCTTCACTCTCGGGACTTGGTTGGACTGACTGGCTTATTTCCAGTCAGTCCAAATCAACTCATGCCGTTGCGGCTGTCTTCTGATCTGCAAGGTAAGTCCCTACCGGTGGCCGCTGGCTGAAGTAGGTGTGTACCCCATGAAATATACGATCAGCGACTACTTGCTGGTGACGGGGATTGAGCAATCGTTTGCTGTCCTGAGCATTGCTCATGAACCCCGTTTCTACCAGAATCGACGGGATGTCAGGTGACTTGAGTACAGCAAAACCAGCTTGCTGGACCTGCTTCTGATGTATCTTCGCAACGGTACCCAGACTCGTTAGTACGCTGTGTCCCAGATCCAGGCTCGAAGCAATGGTAGTGCTCATGGACATGTCCAGAATAACGTTGGCGAGGTCTGGATCCTTGTCTTGCAGAGGCAGGCTATTGGCTCCGACAAGATCGGCATCGTTCTCCCGCTTCGCCATCCAGCGAGCCATAGCAGACGTCGCACCGCTGCTGGAAAGCGCAAAGACAGAAGCCCCACGGGCACGGCGGTTGGGTGCTGCATCGGCATGGACCGAGATAAACATGTCGGCGTCATACTGGTGAGCGATGTCCACGCGCTTGCGCAGTGGAACGAAAATATCCTCGGTCCGTACCAGCTTGGCCTTGTAGCCTTTCTCCTTGTTGATCCGCTTGGCTAGATTATGAGCAATCGCCAGGGCGACCTTCTTTTCATAGGCACCTTTAGCACTGATGCATCCAGGGTCCTTGCCACCATGACCAGCATCTACGACAACCACCAGATCACGGCCGGGACGCTTCTTGGCGCGAGCTGTCGATGCCGCATGCGCTACTTGTGTGGTTGCAGGCCCCATTGGGTGAAGGTCAAACACCAGTCGATCACCAAAGGAGCCGGACGGGCCAAGCACCAGGCTGTCGAGTTTTACTGGCTGCTTCAATTCGAGGACGATACGACTGCCTGTCGTACCATGGGCTCCACCCCGAATCGTTTTGATTGCTGAGCCGGTAACATCCAATTTTGAAACATTGGTAGCTAACGTCGTATTAGGTAAATCGATGACCAATCGATGAGGTGAGTCGAGCGTGAACGTGCGATAGTGGCTCGGGCCATTGAGATCCAGTACCAGGCGAAAGCGACCAGCGGTACGTGATGCCCTTACGGAGCGTACCTCGCTTGAAGCGGCAAAGGCGTTGGGAAAGGCTGGCAGCGTCAGCCCTGCCAGGATGAAGTTTAGAAGGTGACGACGGTTCATAACTACAACACATTTCGGCGAAACAATTTGTAACCATATAACATATCTAACTAGCAGGCCAAGGCTATGGTGGGCACAATGCGCTATATTCCTGATTTATCGATCCTGTCACTTACTAGAAGGCCCACCTTCTACATTCACGTGGCAGCATCGAAACGCCAAGCGCTCTAGGGTGGGGTTGTTGTAGAGGAATAGTTTGCCTAAAACATTCTGCCGAGCGTAACGTTCCGAATGGATAGTTATGTGCCCACAGTTAGATGTACGTATCTCTTAAGTTGAGACGTTAGCTAATCTCATCTTCATCAATCATACACTAGTGACCCTAAATAGCGACTAACCGAGAGGGATTCCAGCGGGGTCGTTTCTGATCTGGGCTGTAACACTGTGGAGTACCGCCCTACTGTGCTGATCTGCCTTGCGACAGTTATACGTTACCAACGCAACGATTAGGTGGATGGCAAGGTACTTTTAAATGACTTTTCTCGGCCCAGCGCCTAACGGTCAGAGACGCTCTATTTGCGATACAGAATTGCCGTGCCGTTATTCCCATGAAATAACGGCACGGCAAGCAACTGATTGTCAGTCCAGAACCGCGCTATGCATCCCTTATGGAGGCATGCTGAAAACCGTCGTTTAGCGCGCAGCTCGTCATTATATCAACGCAAGGCCAAGAATTGCCCATAGCGCTGCACTCGTAGAGCTGACAAACCAGGCGCATTTAGTCACCGCCTGGTTTGTTCGTTACCGATATCACCTAATCGGCCTATCAATCCAAAGAACGCTAAACAGTCCTATGGGCTGGAAACTCTTTTCCAGCCCATAGAGATGCGTTACAAGCTCCACCTCAAACTGAACATGACGTTACGCGGGTCACCATAGACACCTGTACCGCTGGAGTTAGGTATGCCTTGCCAGTACTTTTCATCAAACACATTGTTCAGGTTTACCTGACCATCCCAATGTTCATTGAATTGATAGCCCGCCATAAGCCCGACCACAGCATATGAATCCTGAACGGCGCGACCGGTACCAACACGGTTATAGGTTTTGCTCTGGGCAAGCACATCTGCACCAATGCGCCAGTCGCTCAGCGCTCCGGTCAAGCGATAAGTAGTAGCCGCTTTAAACAGATGCTTGGGTTGCTCAGGGGCAAACAAGGTACCCTTATTATAGGTTTGATCTTTCACGTATTGGCTGAGCACCAAGGTGTAGGAGGCCGAAATGTCCCAGTTGGGCGTCAAAGCACCTGACAGCTCGGTATCGATACCACGACTGCGCACCTCCCCTGCCGCGTCATAGCAGGTACGATTCTGGTTTCGGCAAAGCGTGGGCTGATCTGGTACTGCGTAGGCCCGGTTCTGCTGGGTCATATCGAACACCGCGATAGAGGCATTCAGATTACCCTCCAGGTACTCGCCCTTCAGGCCGATCTCGTAGCTCTCCCCTGTCATGGGCTCAAGCGTGGACCCACCCAAGTCCTGCTCGGTCTGCGGCTTGAAAATCTCGGTGTAGCTGGCATAGACCGAGTAGGTGTCATTCAGGTCATAGATAACCCCCGCATAGGGCGTCACCTCTCGGGTTACCGTGTAATCCCCGGTATCGCTCGCACGGTTATCGTAGTCGTACCACGTCACGCGGCTACCCAGGATAACGTGCAGCGGATCAATGGGATTAAACCGGGCGACACCGTAAACAGCTTTTTCCGTTGCCGTATTTTTGCTCGAATAGGGAAGCCGGTCGCTCAGGCTGGGCTTGGCAATGACACCGGGATCAAAGTTGTAGATATCAACCGGCGTTGCTGTCGGCCAATACCCTCCTTTTTGGTCAAACCGCTCTTGCCGGCGGCTGGCGCCCAATGCCAGTTCATGCTCGCGTCCAAACAACGTGAATGGGCCGGATACGGTTGCGTCTAGGTTAGTCTGTACGTCCTTGCTGTGGTATTGACCGGAAGACTGCGTATAGGCATTACCCACCGGGGGATTAAGGTAACTGGAGAAGGTATTCGATTCCGCCCAGATTCGAGCAGCTGCCAGCCTGGCGCTCCAGCCGTTGTCGAAACGGTGGGTGACATCGGTGAAGGCGGTAATGTTATCCCGATCCCAATATGCCCAGTCATTACTGAGAAAGGTCGACCGCGACAGGTGCAGATTTTCCCCATTAGGCCCGGCGGGCAGGCTTCCCCAGTCCGATACGGCATCGTCGCGCTGTTTTGAGGCTCCCAGAGTCCAGGTGGTGGCGTCGCTGAGATCGGCTTCGAGGATGCCATAAAAGGTCTGCCGCTGCTTTTCTCGCTCATCAACAAAGCTGCCATCGTCTTCATAGGCTGCTACCACGCGCCCGCGCAACGTACCGCTTTCGTTCAGCTTGTTGGATGCGTCCAGCTGGGTACGGTAACGGTCCCAGCTGCCAGCGCTGGTGGTGATACTGACTTGCGGAGTAGCGGTGGGACGCTTACGCACCAGATTCAATGTCGCTGAAGGGCTGCCAGCGCCAGTCATCAGGCCTGTAGCACCGCGCACGACTTCCACGCGGTCATAGATGGCAAGATCAGCGTTGCTGATGGTATCGAGCGTAAACGTGCTAATGCTGGTGGGCAAGCCATCGTACATCAGGTTGTCGATGGTGAATCCACGCGCGAGAAACTGCTGGCGGTCTCCACCGAGTTTACGCAGTTGTATGCCGGGTGCGTATTTGACGATGTCATTGAGTTCATTAAGGGCCTGGTCGTCGATACGCTGGCGCGTCATTACACTTACCGATTGAGGCGTCTCGCGTATCGACAGAGGCAACTTGGTAGACGTACTCATGCTACCTGTCGTGTAGGAGCCGGACCCTTCTGTTGCAGCTATATCGCTGGTAATACTGCCTGAGCCCTCCGCTACTACCTGAGTGATACCCAGCTGCGCCACTTCCTCACCCGCAGCTGATCCTGCCTCGGCGATAGTCAGCACGTTACCCTGAACACTGCCTACCAAATTACTCCCGGTCAACAGCGCCTGTAGTGCCACTGCAGGCTCCATCTGGCCACGTACGGCAGGCGCTGTCTTGCCGGCCACTGCTGCCGAAGTATAGGAAACCTGAAGACCACTGGCCTGGCCCAGTTGTCTCAACGCATTTGCCAAGGGCTGGGACGCAAGATCAATTCTGATCGGGGCGGCAAGTACTGTACCGGTAGTCAACAGCGAAACGGTGAACACCAACGGCCGCAGAGGAAACGCTTTCATTATTCAGAAGTCCTTGAAAAGTGCGAGCACCGCTATACCAGGCCGAACGATGTCGATCTGGGACGTTTTGTACATATGAAAAACGGCGTACAGGCAAAACTGGCAAGATGCTATAAAAGTGACCTATCAATGTAAATGATAAATATTAACAATTAATAATCATTACAGACATATGACGGATGCCATGGTGACTTCATGTTGTCCATGTAGTTGAAAAAAGCTTGAAAAATTGCTAATCGACATTGGATCAATGTCATGATGACCAATGCAAAACGGCATGAATGCGTATGGATTGAAGTAACGGAAGGATTATTCTGGCCGCAGGCGGGCAAGTTGCCGGTTATATCTGCTGGTGCGAGATTGGCTTGTAAATCTTTACAGCCCTACGGCTCTCCAATCAGATAATGGAACGGCAGTTGGACCCTAACGATGCCACAACAACGCCGGTTTGAGATAAATGCCAAGCGCCTGTCGACGCAACGCCTGACCTTGTTTTTGTTTCGCTCGTTGTCTCTGCCCTGACAATTATGGAATGTTGGCAGGTATGGACAGGCTACAACGAAGCGCTTGAGCAAGCCGAAGCCAATACATTCAACCTGACTCGCTCGATTGCGCAGCATGCAGAAGACAGTATCAAAGAAGTCGATACTCTGATTATAGGTGCCTCTGCTTTGTTTCAGTATCTTAGAACACAATAGACGAGATCTAGCCTCAAGAAAGAAAGGCTACCTAGTAAGCCGCTCTGCATCGCTAAAATTAGAGACTTTCAGCGCTTGCTGAGCGCCAGGCGGGCGGCAAAGAGGAGGAAAACGCCCCCAGTGAGTCGGTCCATCCACTGGATCACTTTTTCACGACGTAAAATCTGGGCCAATGGGCGAGTCGCACCGATCAACGCCATGGACCAGATGAATCCAATCACCACGTGAATGCTTACCAGGCCAAAGGTCCAGAGGATCAAGGAGTGTCCCTGAGGAATGAATTGAGGCAGGAAGGAGACGTAGAAAATTCCAACTTTGGGATTCAATACGTTGCCCAGCATTCCTTTGAGAAACCAGTTCGTGTTCTGTACGCGGGTAGTGTCGTTGGCGACCATTGAGTTGCGGGGCCGCACCATCATGTTCAAGCCCAGCCAGCACAGGTAGGCAGCGCCACAATACTTGAGCACATCATAAGCCAGCTCGGATACGGCAATTAAAGCCCCAAGGCCAAAGGCAACGGCGGCGCCCCAGATCAAACACCCCGCATTGATGCCCAGTGCCGCCCGGATGGCCTGCGCTCTTCCCTCAACAGCCGCTGTGCGTAACACCAGGGCAGTATCAAGCCCTGGCGTTAATGTAAGTAAGGTAGCAGCCAAGGTAAACGCAACGACGTTATCAATGATGGGCATGGCTCAAAGAACGGTAGAGATGAAAACCAAACCTTAGCGCGTTTTAGCGTAACCCGACCATACCGCACGTGGAGTAATTCCTTTCCGGGAGCGCAACACTCTGTCATTACGGTGTGTAGCGCCCCTGCCTGACTAACCGATCCTCAAAGGCAAACTCCTGCCTCATAGGTGCCACGCCCATAGATTGATCAAGGCTTTTGCAAATAGCCGGGCAGCGCTTCCAGCCGCCTCATCCACCGTGCGACATGATTATAAGGCTCTAGATCCACATCGCCTTCTGGCGCCAGCACGACGTAAGGATAGACCGCGCAATCTGCGATGGTTGGGCGGCCCATTGCAAGCCAGTCGTTGTGTTCCAGATGCTTGTCGAGTAGCGAGAGCGTTACCACCGCTTTCTCAAGCGCCTGCGATTTATCCAGGTCGTAGCCAAATTTCTGCACCAGCCGTGCAGCACATACGCTGTGCTGCACTTCATTGGCAGCAAACGAGAGCCACTGAACGATCTCGGCTTGGCCTTGCGGATGCGCTGGCCACCATGCCAAACCACCATATACACCCGCCAGATAGACCAGAATGGCCTGCGAGTCTCTGACGACCTGCTTGCCGTCTTCCAGGATAGGTAACTGGCCCAACGGATTCAGCTCCGACAGCGGCGGCTGCTTGTGTGCTCCGCTCAGAAAATCCACTGGCACACGTTCAAGCTCGATATTGGCCAATGACGCAAAAAGCCTCACCTTGTAGCAGTTTCCGGAAGCCTCCAGATCATACAGTTTCATCATGCATCCCCTTCAACAAGCTGATTGAACTCGAGAACGTTGCCATCAGGATCGCGGATAAACAGCGCGACGCGTCTAGGACCAATAGGATGCGGCCCTTCCGTAATCATGATCCCCTGCTCGTTCAACCACCTCTGGAGTGCCTCAAGGTCATCCACAATAAAGGCAGGATGAGTCATACCCGGCAGCTTTATCGGTTCATCCAGTAAAACATTGTGAGCATGGGGTATACGGGTCCCGTTAAAGATCAGGTTTATACGAACCCCATCAGGGCTGAGCATCTCATTGGCCTCATACCGAGGAAAATGTGCGCTCTCCATAAATCCGAGGGCCTGATAAAACGATATCGCTCGGTTTTTATCACTGACACGAATCCCGATGTGGTCGTATGAGAGAATGCGAGCAGGACTTGGTTGCTGGTTCATAGGTTGCACTCCGGTTGACATCAGGCGTTCTAGTTTCTGCTGACCCATCCGTTTCACCTATGCCGTGAACCTGAGAAGACTTATGCAGTAATTGCACAGATAAAGGCGCAGCAATGGACAAGCTCAAGGCGATGGCCAATTTCATTCGGATAGTGGAAAACGGCAGCTTGAGCTCAGCGGCAGAGGCAACCGGCCAGTCGGTGGCGTCGCTTGTACGCTCACTGGCGGCCCTGGAGCGTCATCTGGGGGTTCGGCTATTGAACCGCAGTACGCGCCGTATGGCCCTTACCGTCGAGGGTGAGGAGTATCTTGCCTGGAGTCAGCGGATGCTGGCTGATGTCGACGACATGGAGCAGCGCCTGGAAGCGCGCGATGGCGTAGTTAGAGGTGTGCTCCGGCTAACGGCGCCTGTCGAATTCGGACAACGCTACGTTGCACCTGTCCTAAACGACTTTCTTAAGGAGCATGAAGAGGCAAGCGCCGAACTGACGTTAAGCGACGAGATCCTCCCGCTGCTGGATGAGCGCCTCGATCTTGCCCTGCGGATCGGCCACCTTCGTGACTCGACCATGATCGCACGAAGAATAGGAGGTACCCGCCTCGTTACCTGTGCCAGCCCTGATTACCTTCGCACCTCACCTGTCATTGATAACCCAGGTTCATTGCGTGAACATGCTTGCATCCTGTTGTCATCACAAGGCCGGCACTGGTACTACCGGCACAACGGAAAGGAGCTGGCCGAATCCATCACACCTCGGCTGGTCTGCAACCAGGTTAGAGCAGCCACCCTCGCCTGCCTGCAAGGTTTGGGCATCACACGGCTGATGCATTATCAGGTTGCCGATGAGCTTGCTGAGGGTCGTTTGATCAGAGTCCTCGAATCGTTCGAACCTGTGGACCTGCCCATTCATCTGGTCTATCCGCACGCCCTGCAGCTTTCGCCCCGTGTGCGCGCCTTCGTGGACTGGGCTTGCCCCCAGCTGGAAAAACGTACACCTGATCCGCGGGTACGCCGCCTGTAAAAACCAGGCGGCCTCAGGTTTTTACACTTTCAAACACGCAGAATCAGAGGCATAACATAACGCTACCTGCTCAAGCGATACGCCTTGTTGTCCATACACTATTGAGTTTGGAGCTCGGCCTTGCAAAAAGGACAGAGCCAGGCAAGCGAGTCGCTCTCCGGATGAAGCGAATAAATACAAGCCCGGAGCTCACCGCACTCTTCGCACTCGACACGACGGTTCAGTTGGTCATCGTCATCATCAGGCATGCCAGACATAAGAACATCCATTTAATATGAGTCGGTTGTTACTAGAGGCAGACAGCATGGAATTCAGGACGGCCTCATGTCCTGAAGGCTTTTCTAGAGCCAATCAAGCCAGCCGACACTAGTAAAAGGGTAAAACACGTAAAAGGGAATAGCCGTTTGCCACCTTGATACTGCGCTTATCAAGCCAAGCCGTCTATTACCAAGAGGTATTAAAGAAGGTATAAGGCGGGGCTCAAGGCTGCGAAGATTGAAACGCTGTGCAAGCTACCAGTGTCCATCCATCCCGCAAATGGTTTTCATCTAGGTAATAGACTCCTCTCGACTAACTTTCCCTTCTATTGCATGCTCCGCTGCCTGTTTCCATCGCATCCCTTCGTGGAGAATGGCCGCCTGCGCTTCAGAAAAAGGAGTCGTGTGTTTCTACCTCTTCGAATAGCTTGTATATGGCCGGATGATCAAAAGCACCGGCCGCTGCGCTAGATGTCGTATCATAAAAGGGCTTCGTCTAGTCAGCCTTGGCTGGAATGCTCGTGCGCAGCAGGCTTTACCTTTGTTGAGGATCTACCCTTGGCTTTACCCGGCAAGCCCACCCCCAAGGTTCGTCTACGCAGACGTCTTCTGACGCTTTCATTGGCAGGCATTGTGCCAATTGCGCTGATTGCCGGGCTTGGTCTGGTGGCCATCATTCATGAGCAGAAGTCGATAGCCGAGCAGCGGAGCCTCGAGGCCACGCGCCTGACAGCAACGGCAGTAGACGTTGAAATTAACCGCTCGCTGGACCTGCTACAAACCCTTTCGCAGTCTCCTTTTCTCGATGATGGCAACCTCGACAGCTATCAGGAATTGGTCCGCCGTGTCGTCCCGCTGGTGCCTGGTTGGAAAACCGTCATTATTGCCACACCGGATGGTCAGGTACTGAGAAGGATTACCGCCCATCATGTGAGTGCAGACGGCCCGTTGGCAGAACCGGAAAGCTTTATGCAGGTCGTGAGCACTCTAAAACCTGTGATCGGCCAGTTGGCGGCCGGCCCCTCAGGCACATCGGCTATCCCGCTGCGTATGCCGGTCATGCGCAATGGCAAGCTGGTTTATGTCTTAACGGCGGTGCTCAAGCCTGAGGTGATCTTTAACGTTATCAACCTTCGACGTCTGCCCAGCGATTGGGTCGCCACCGTAGTCGATGCCAATGGACGCCGCATTGCGCGTACGCGCGACCATGAGAAAACCTTGGGCAAACCTGCTGCCCCTTCACTGATGGCAATGGTCAAGCAGAACACAAACGAAGGCAGCGGGCTGACACAGACGGTAGAAGGTATAAGGGTATATTCCGCCTATGTGCATTTGAAGCAGAGCGGATGGTTTGTCGCGACGGGCATTCCTGCACACGATATTGCCAAGGGAGCCCTCAAGGCGTTTGCCATTTATGGTGGAGGCCTTCTGTTGTCCCTGATTGTCGCGCTGTTGGCCACACGATACGCCTCGCGCCGCATCAATGACCCGATGCGCGCCTTGCGGCATGCTGCATTGGCCATGGGTCAGGGCCAGGCACCTCATCTACCGGAAACCGAGATTCGGGAGATCGATGACGTGGCCCAGGCGCTGATCACATCGGCGACGGCACGCCAGGAGAGCGAGCACCAACGTGACCTTTTAGTATCACGCCTGCAAAAAGCCCAGACGGCTCTCTCACAGCAAGTCGAAGATTTGGAAGGACTCTATGCGCTCAGTCAAAGCCTGCTGCAGTTATCGTCGCTGTACGACCAATTAAGTGCGATTCTGAACTTGGTCTGCGAGCTGCTGAACGCACCTGGAGGGTTCATCGGCTTGGAAAGTACAGCACCAGCGCCCGATCGGCTGGTCAGCAAAGGAATATCAAATGCTGCCCTACCGGTGTCATGTCTCCATGATCAGGTGCAGGGCAATCTAGTAGAGCACTCAAGCCGGCTGCGCGCTGAGGGTTTTAGAACGCATCACGATGTAACGATACGGCGTGATGGTCAGGACACACTGGGCTGGCTAACGGTGCTGTTCAGAGAGACCCATGAGCTTTCACCACGGGAGATTCGGCTGGTCGAGATCTGCGCAGCGACAGCTGCCCTCTTTATAGATCGCGCCAGCCAACAGGAAAAAGCCCGGCGCTCCGAACAGCAACTTCACGTAGCGCTTAACTCTTCAGCTATTCCCTTCGCCATTCTCTCTCCTGCTACAGAGGCACAAACATCGGCTGAAGACTTCACCCTGGTCTATATCAATGACGCTGGGGCGACGGCCCTACGCTCCCGTGCAGCGGCGCTTACAGACAAGCCCGTTAGCGGAGTGCTGTCTGGTTGGGCGCAGGGCGACATCTATCATGCGCTGCGTGAAACAATGATCAGCGGCGAGCCTAGATCGCTCGAGTCGCTGGTACAAACGAGCACCTGCGAAGGCTGGTTCCATATTGTAGTCACGCCGTTCCAGAACAATATTGCCGTCTGGTTTGCCGATATCAGTGAGCGCAAACTTCAGGAGCAGCAGCTTCGCGAGGCTGATCGTCAAAAAGATGAGTTCCTGGCGACATTGGCCCATGAATTGAGAAACCCACTGGCGCCTATTCGTCAGGCAGTCAGCCTGCTGGAAACAGGCCAAATCAGCGAAGAGCAGCGCCGGTGGAGCCAAGACGTCATCAAGCGTCAGGTGACCCATATGGGAATGCTACTGGACGATCTGCTTGATGTTTCCCGCATAACCCGCGGCAAGATCGAACTGCGTAAGCAGCCTACGCAGCTAGCCTCTGTGATACGTGCCGCCGTCGAAACGACTAAGCCTCTGTTCGAGACGAAGGGGCACACGCTGACTGTCGAGCTCCCTTCAGACTCTGTCGCTCTGAATGTGGACCCGTTACGACTGGAACAGATTCTGATCAACCTGTTGAGCAACGCAGCCAAATATACGCCCCAGAAAGGTCGGATTACGGTTACCACAGCCCTTAATGGCAACAAGGCACACATCACTGTTTCGGATAATGGGATTGGCATTGAGCCTGACGCCCTGGCCTCCCTGTTCGAGATGTTTGTACAGGTTCCCAGATCCAGCGAAGAAACCAATAGCGGATTGGGTATTGGATTGGCACTGGCTCAATCCCTGGCTCAACTGCATGACGGCACGCTTACTGTTGCTAGTGAAGGCTCAGGCAAGGGCGCCTGCTTCACCCTCAGCCTGCCTTATGATGAGACCCTGGAGGCACCGCACGACGTCGTCTCAGCGCCTGCCATCTCGACAGCGGCCCATCGCCGCATCGTAGTTGCCGATGACAACCCTGACATAGCGGAAACCATGGCCGAGCTACTGCGCCTGGAAGACCATGAGGTCTCATTAGCCTACAACGGCTTTCAGGCGCTGGAGCTGTTCAAAACGCTCAAGCCCGACGTGATGCTGCTGGATGTAGGTATGCCCGGCATGACGGGGCATCAGGTCGCTCAGTCTATTCGGGCATTGCCGGAGGGCAGACACACGCTGCTTATCGCGATCACGGGATGGGGACAGGATCAGGATAAGGAAAAGGCCCTGCAGGCCGGCTTCGACTACCACTTTACCAAGCCAGTAAGCATTGCCGATATTTATGCCCTGCTCCAATAGCCAGACGTTATCTGGAAAGAACGCATGGCTCATAGCATGACACTTTCAAACCCTGCTCTGGAGCACCGGCGGGCCATATCGCATCGAAGAGGCAGACGCTCAGTGGCCTTGCTCTGGTTGTCATGAGGAAGACTGCATAGCGGGCGCCATCGCCGAAGCCTGGGGTGGCCTGTATTACCTGGAGCGGTTAGCGAAGGTACAGATACGTGCAATGAGCACAGGCAGGTAAGCTCTTTGCTCGCGTGGCCTGCGATCATACGTAAGACCGCCGAGCAGATGCGCGAAGGCGACCTGGAAAGCGCTCGTCTGCACCTTGCCAACATCAAACAGATGCTGGATCGTCATGAACCGGACTATGCAACGTAGCACCAGCAGAGGCCGGCTCCGGCGATGCAGATCGGAACACATCTACTGACGCACCGGGGACGGGTTCGGTACTATGCGGTGCGCCACTCATTCACTTATCCCGAGAGCTACGGATGACATTGCCCACGCGACCCTATTCTGCTTTTCTTTTCGATATGGATGGCACGCTGCTGACCAGCATCGCCTCCGCTGAGCGTGCCTGGACGCAGTGGGCACTGGGTCATGGCCTCGACCCGGCCGACCTTATTGCCGTCATGCATGGCGTACGCGCCGTGGAAACCGTTCGCCGTTTTGCGCCACCCGGCGCGGACATTGAGGCAGAGACGCGGGCCATTACCGAGGCCGAGATAGCCGACACCTCGGATGTAAGGGAAATTGCGGGAGCGGCAGCCTTTCTTGCCAGCCTGCCGGAAGGCCGCTGGGCACTCGTGACCTCAGCCTCACGTCGTCTGGCTGAGGCACGCCTTGCCGCGGCGGGTATGGCGCTGCCTGCCGTCATCATTTCGTCTGAGGACGTGGAGCATGGCAAGCCCGCCCCTGACTGCTTCCTGGCAGGCGCCAAAGCCCTTGGGGTCGATATCAGTGAGTGTCTGGTATTTGAGGATACTCATGCAGGCATTACGGCGGCGCAGGCTGCTGGCGCCGATGTAGTGGTCATTACGGCCACTCACAAAACACCACTGGATGTCGCCCATCCTGGCCTTGCGCACTACGCGGACGTGCGTATTGAGCATGAGGCGGAAGGCCGGTTCCGACTGGTTACGGCGAGCAATTGAGATAACAGGGCAGGCCTCTAGATGTCACTGTCAGGCCCACCCGTAACTGGCAGGCGCGCCGCAGCACAGGCTACGGCGCTTACCTTTTAGGGTGCCAGATAACGCTCGTCGAGCCGTACTCGCACCTTGTGCGGACGATCCATTGCATTAGCGCCTGCACTTACGTTGTAACTCCCTGCATGGATATGCCAGCTGTTGAACCGCTCAACCAGACGCGGATCAACCGTCACTTTTACCCGCTTGGTATGCCCTGGCTTGAGCTCAACGCGATCCCAGCCTACCAGGCGACTCGTGAATCCGTTTTTCCTGGATGGGTTTTCGATATAGAACTGCGGCGTATCGATACCCTTAACCCGCCCACGGTTGGTGACGTCCATGCTCAGCACCAGCTTGCTGCCACGTGTTTCGGCATTGAGGTTACTGTATTTGAACTGGGTATAGGACAGTCCATAGCCGAACGGAAATAGCGGCTTCTTGCCCTCTCGCTCATACCATTTGTAGCCCACGTCAGCACCTTCAATGTTGTAGTTCTCTGAGAAAAACTCCTCAGGTACTACAAAGGGACTGGAGGTTGTAGTTGAAGGGTCACGCATGGTAGGCCGTGGCAGTTGGCTTTCATCCTGGGGAAAGGTAACCGGCAAACGACCAGATGGGTTGACACTGCCAAACAGGACACCCGCAATGGCCTCACCGCCTTTGGCTCCGGAATACCAGGCCTCCAGTACTGCTGGCACTCGGTTGAGCCAAGGCATCTTTACGGGTCCGCCTGTCTCAAGCACAACGGTTGTTCTTGGGTTGGCCTTAGCAACCTCCTCAATCAAAGCATCCTGATTATCAGGCAGGCTTAAATCAGGAACATCGACGCCCTCGGTTGTCCATTGCTGAGCGAAGACGATAACGGCATCTGCACCTTTGGCCAGTCTGGCCGCCCGCTGAATATCCTCTCCGCTGTCATAGACCACCTGAGCGCGTGGCGCTTCGGCCTGGATGGCCTTCAACGGTGATGAGGGATGATAAACCTGGCTGACATAATCAGAACCCGCCGGCAGAACCAGGCTTCCGATGGGTGTCACCTGGGCAGAGCCGCCACCTGATAAAACACCGGCATCCGCATGGCTACCTATCACAACGATACGTCTTAACGTACGTGAGAGCGGTAACTGATTACGGTCGTTTTTTAGAAGCACGATACCCTGCTCAGCCGTCGCCTTGGCCACCTTGGCATGAGCCTTGAAGTTTATGTCGGTCAGCTTGGGCGGATGGTCAACGGCGCCCACAGCAAACAGGCTGCGCACCACGCGCATGGCCATATCATCCAG
This sequence comes from Pseudomonas sp. MAG002Y, assembly GCF_019400845.1. Lineage (NCBI taxonomy): Bacteria > Pseudomonadati > Pseudomonadota > Gammaproteobacteria > Pseudomonadales > Pseudomonadaceae > Pseudomonas > Pseudomonas sp. MAG002Y. Next base: position 56,125 of record NZ_WOEJ01000020.1, read on the forward strand.
CCGCTCCTGGGATACACGTCCTTCCTGCACAGCCTGCTTCAAAGGCTCGCCAAAGTAGATGACTGGGTCCAAATTTTCGCCAGACTCCTGATCCAGTCCTGCAAGCGCTGCTTTCTCTGTACTGGCAGTAGCGCCCCAGTCGGACATGACCCAGCCCTTGTACTTCCAGTCACCCTTCAAGACCTGATTGATGAGAAAGGCATTTTCCGAGGTATAGGTGCCGTTGTATTGGTTGTAGGAAGTCATCACCGAGCCCGGCTGACCTTTTTCGATAGCCAGCTCGAAGGCCAGGAGATCGGACTCACGTGCGGCCCCTTCCTTGATATCGGAGCTCACCGCCACACGGCCGGTCTCCTGAGCATTCAAGGCATAGTGCTTGACCGTCGAGACAACGTGCTTACTCTGTATCCCCTTAATGGAATAGCCTCCCATAATGCCTGCCAGTAGAGGGTCTTCTCCCACGTTCTCGAAATTACGACCACTGCGGGGTTCCCGAACCAGATTGACGCCGCCAGCCAACATGACATTGATACCCTTGGCGTGTGCCTCGGTGCCGATAACCTTGCCACCTCGGTAAGCCAAATCAGGGTCAAACGTAGCAGCCAGCATCATGCTGGAGGGCAAGGCCGTGGCATTGTCGTTTGGGCGAATGTTTGAAGGATTGGCCACACCCATGCTGGCGTCACTTTCCTGCAACGCAGGGATGCCAAGGCGAGGAACCCCAGGAGCATAGCCTGCCGAACCGACAGCTCCGTCTGGCTTGGGCGTATTGCCGATTGGAAACGGAAAGCCCACCTGGGTGTGCAAGAGCGAAATCTTTTCGTCGATCGTCATCGCCTTGACAGCAGCTTCGGCACGATGGTCTGCTGAATCTTTATGGTCAGTTGAGTAGGCAGCCCAACCATGTTCAACATTGAATAAAGCAGCACCCACTATTGCAAGCGAAAAACAACTACGCAGGTTTGTTATTTTCATGTCTTATCCCGAGCCGAGCGATTACCTTCTTATTGAATGTGCTTGGGATGTATCACTGCTCAAAGACCTATCCTAAACACGTTTGTCCGGAGCGTAATGAATGGGATATAGGGAATAGATGACGATGACGCCGAGCCCTCACTGATCCTTGAATTCAATCCTTCTTCTCTGTCCTTGATCGATACTCAACCGGTCGGCTCAGCTTACGTTTCTTTAACACACCGCTCTTCCGTCTAGAGGCTGAAAGGCCCTCCTCCTTCTAGCCGAGGAGAGCCGGCCAGCATGACCAACCAGAAGACAAATGGGGCAGGACAATAGGCGATCAATACCGTAATGCTGCTTATAACGCTCAGGTAATGCAGATGCGGTACCTTTCAAAGGCTCAGCATCAACTACCGTAACGGCATAACAGGAATATTCTTAGCCGGACCGTGTTCTTCGACGACTGCCGCGCCCGCATTCGATTCATCGCTGTCCAGGTCCACTAGATGCGAAGGCACTCCGCTAGCGGCGCCCCAGTAGTAGATGACCAGCGCAAACAAGGCTATGACTGCGATGTCGTAGGGATGGGTCAGCCAACCAGTGCCACCAAAGCTTCCCTGGTAGGAAAGGCCAATCATTCCAGCATAAAACGCAACCAACCAGGCCGCGCTCTTTATCTGCTGCTTCAGGCTTACGTCACGAGTCGGCGCCCACTTTCCACAGAACACATAGATCAGCGCCATTACCATTTGCAGCCCCAGCAGCCAGACTATGGTACTCCAGGCGGACCAGTAAACGATAAGCGCCGCAACCATGAATGAAACCGGCCCGATTACTCCGAACGCCCGGACCTTGAAAGGACGTGGCAAGTCAGGCGCGTTACGGCGTAAGGCTGCCACTGAAAGTGGTGCGATGGCATAGCTCAGAACCAGCGCTGCCGATACCACATTGATCATGGCCTCCCAGGAGGGAAACGGCAGTGTCCAGAGCAGCGATAGCCCGAATGTCAACCACAGCGCTGGTCGAGGAATGCCCGACTCGGTGTCGACCTTGGTAAAGAGCTTAAACAGTGTTCCGCTCTTGGCCCAAGCATAAACGACCCTGGGAGAGGCGTTCATATAGATATTTCCGCATCCAGTGGGTGAAATTACCGCATCACATACCACCAGAAAAGCCAGCCAGCCCATGCCAAGCAGAATCGCAATATCCCTGAAGGGAAGACTCATTTCCTGGCTGACCGCTTGCCATCCCTTGCTTAACAGTTCGGCAGGAACACTTCCCAGAAAGGCTATCTGCAACAAGACATAGATCAACGTAGAAAACAGAACCGATAGGATCAGTGCAATCGGTATGGTTTTCTGCGGATTATTCACTTCGCTTGCAACCGAGATTATCGGTGTCAGGCCCAGATAAGCAAAAATGATCCCACCTGCCGAAACCGCCATTTCAATCCCTGAAAGCCCAAAAGGCACAAACCCTTGTGCGCTAAAGTTCTCAGGTTTGAAAAACGCAAACAGCACCACGATTACCGCCAGCGGCACAAAGAACTTGAACACACTGATAAAGTTGTTCGCTCTTGCAAACGTCTTGACGCTTGAATAGTTGAGCTTGAAGAAGAGACATAATAACGCGAATTGAACCAGCCATCCGAGTAGTGTTGGACTACCCCCTTGCACCTGGGTGAGGCTGGGAAACCAGGCAGACGCATATTGGCGCGCAGCAACGACTTCGATGGCTACAAGGCTCGTGAAAGCAATCACCGTGATCGAGCCCATGAGGTACCCCATCAGCGGTCCGTGGGAATATACCGGATACCGGATGATCCCTCCGGTTCTTGGCAGAGCAGCACCCAGCTCACAATAGACAATGCCCAGCAGCAGCACAGCAAAGCCACCAATAAGCCAAGACAGAATTCCGGCCGGCCCTGCGATGGAGGACACGTGACTGGCCGCAAAGAGCCAGCCGGAGCCAAAGGTTCCGCCCAACCCTATGAGGGTCAGATCGACAAGTGACAGGTTCCGCTTGAATCTACCCTGAGAAGGCATAGTTATTACCCTTTATAAGTTTTATAGGCAGGTGTTGAAACGCAACGGTGTTATGGTTGCGAGGGCGGCCGATCCGCTGGCCGCTTAGAATCGAGTTATTCGAAAGGGCTTGAGGTTGAGGTCACAAGGCATACCCATCAGCCGCTGACTAAGCAACCGCCCCGTAATGGCAGCCTGGGTAAGACCCAAATGCTGGTTACCAAATGCAAACCCGAGATGGGCATGATTCGGATGTACATCGATGACCGGAAGCGAATCAGGAAGCGTAGGCCGCTTGCCCATCCACTCACTGGCCTGATTGATCAACTCGCTACGGTGTGGAAATAACTGACGAGCATGATGGCGTAATGTTTCGAATCGAGCCGGCTGGGCCGGCAAGGTCAGCCCGCCCAGCTCGCTGATACCGACAACTCTGAAACCGCTATTTAGCGGACTTAAAAACACCCGACGATCAACCGAACAGACTGGGCGATTCAGAAAAGTTTCAGAGCTTTGCACGCTCAGGTGATAGCCCCGTTCAGCCATCAGCGGGACGCTCATGCTTAGCGTTTTTAGCAGTTCACCGCTGCTTGCGCCGGCACAAAGGGCCACCTTGGAGAACATTCGGGTTTCCAGGCCAAGCTGAAGCTCGATACGGTGAGCATCAACTACCCGTATCGCAGCAACTGGCTGCTGCATAAACACGCCGCCTGCTGAGGTATAGGCCTCAAACAGCGCCGCACCCAACCAGGCGGGATCACGTACACGGTAGGCTTCGGGAAAATGCAGGGCATGGCTCATACGGCCCGCTAGATTAGGCTCCATATCGTCCAATTGCTGTCTCCCGATTAGCTCTACAGGCTGATCCCATGCCTGCAGGTGCTTAACCTCGCGGCGAGCAGCCGATAGGCCCGCAGCCGACTCCCAGGCCAGCAAATAGCCGCACCTCACCAACAAATCGGATTGCCCAATGGAGGAAAGGCACGCTTGCCAAGCCGGTACTGCCTGGCGATTCAAGTCGGCCAAGGCTGTTCGGGAAGCATTGACCATGGCGGGACCGGCTGCCCGAGTAAAACGTGCAAGCCAGGGCAAACTGGCAGGAAGGTTCGCCTTGGGAATAACTAATGGCCCATGCCTGTCCAGCAGCAGACGTGGCGCACTTCTGAGTGTGCCCCAAGTGGATAATGGATCAATCGACTCCGTTGCAAGAAACCCGGCATTTCCCCAAGATGCGCCCTCACCCGGCCTGCCAGCATCTATTAACGTGACCTTACGGCCCTGCCGTTGCAGCGCTAGCGCCGTGCAAAGTCCAACCAGGCCAGCCCCAATAACCGCACAGCGCAACGAATCTAAAGCCTCCATGATGCGCCTACCTGTTTGCCGATGAACGTTCATAGGCCAGTATGGCGGCAGCCAAGTCCTCCACAGAGGCGCCGACAGACTTGAACAATGTCATTGCAGCATCAGGACTCTCCAGCGCAGCGCGCCCCTTGTGCTTACCGTTGCAGAGGTCGCTGAATTCGGCTTGAATGGACTTCGGTGTGATAACGCCTTGTTTGATGGGAGTGATCAAATCACCCGTTTCGGAAAGTGTACCTTCGCGCGTATCGACAAAAATTGCACAGCGGCGAACCACATCATCATCTGCCTCACGCATCTGAGGAGTAAAGCTGCCCACCAGATCCACATGCACCCCGGGGCTCAACCACTCGCCCTTGATCACAGGCTCATTAGCAAGCGTTGCACAACTAATGATGTCGGCGGCTACGGCAGCCTGCGCAAGTTCATCCGGCCGTACTGCTTGCGCTACTATTCCCTGCTGGATGAGTTCCTGGGCAAAACGCTCGGCAGAAACCTCGTTTCGATCGTAAATTCTGACCTGTTCGATCTGCCTTACCGAGAGATGGGCAGGAACAAGATAATGTCCCATACGCCCAGCCCCAACCATCAGCAGTGTTTTCGAGTCGGGCCGGGAAAGATACGTTGATGCCAGTGCCGAAGCTGCTGCAGTGCGGCGTGCCGTCAGTTCATTTCCGTCGAACTGACCTAGCGGGAGACCTGTCTTGCCACAGCTGAGCAGGTAATGGCTACTCAAGCCCGGCTTGCCTCGAGCGTTGTTACCAGGAAAGACATTGACCTGCTTGACGCCCACATACTCACCTTCGATCCAGGCGGGCATCAGCAACAGCATGGCAGCAGGATCTCCAGGTACTTCGATACGGTGATGATGGCGCACCGGCAAGTGGGCCGTACGCGTGAAGATTCGGGAAAGGGCCTCGATAAGCGGAGGCCAAGGCAAGGCCTCAGCCAACTGTTTTGCGTCTAGATACATAGTAGGTGCTCGACATCAAACGAGCCCCCAGCCTAGTATGCTAATGCAAGCCTATGTTGACCCAGATTATGACAGCCTTGTCTCAAACTATTAGGTTTACGCGCTGTGCAGACTTCCTTCCGAACTAATCTCATTGCGACCAGCCATGGCGTCCATACCCATAGCTATCCCCAGATACTGATTGGTCAACAAGGAGTTATGCATTGTGAGCTGCCTGCCAACAGCGGAGAGGTCGCGCGTGGCGCCATTGGCCTCTTGCCCTGCGATACCGAACACCGGTATCGCGGTGCCTCCGAGCGGTGCCAGTTGCTGGTAATCGACCTCAACGTCGAAGACGCCTTCATCAAGGCCTTTGAGGAGGCCTGCACGGTCTCTATCGAATCGCGACTGCTGAGCGAGCCTGCTCTACTGCCTCCAAGTCCGGGTGTGCTAAATCTGCTAAGCTGGACGGACTATCAGGTTCGCCACCTGAACAGCCATACCATGCCGGTACTTCAATATCAGTTGATCTCGGCTTTTCTAGGAGAATTGATACTACAGGGAGCATATACACCCGTTGCCTCTCTGAAATCAGGCAGGCTCGAAAAAGCCCGCCTTGATGATTATATAGATCATCATATGCATCGGCTTATAGAGAACGAAGAACTGGCCAACCTCTGCCATGTCAGCACAAGCCATCTGTATGTGTTGATCAAACAGCTCTCAGGCCTGAGCCCTCAGCAATACATAGCTGCCCGACGCATGCTCAAGGCACAACAGCTGATCAACGAACGAAAGTTTAATTTGATTACTATTGCTCACCGGGTGGGCTTCTCGGACGGCGCCAGTTTCAGCCGGGCCTTTCGCCGCCATTTTGGCCATGCTCCCAGCGCAGCGAATTAATGTAGCAAGGGGCTATAAAACTGATCTGAGTCAAACATCCAATGTTAGCCAAGACTCCTACAATTAATCCGGCCTTTCCTGTGCGACAGACTTTTTCTGCTAAAGCGAGGCTATTTTGTAGGCAACAAAAAACCCGCCGAAGCGGGTTTTTGCTGACCGTGCTCGATATCCGTATCAAGCTGCCATCCTGGCTTGGTCATCATCCTTGACCTGACTGAGCGCGTCCTGCGCTCCATCCAATATGTGTAGATTAGGACATGACTTAGCTGAGTAATAGCGCTGCTTTTCTCACGCTTGTGTAAGCCTTTTGCTATAGATAAAGCAGCTTGGCCCTACACCAGACTTATACCGACTAGAGCTCGCTGGCAAACCGTTTGACTGCTCCCACGACCTGTTTTGCCCCCTCCTGAATCTCGACGATCGCCGTACCGGCCTGTGCAGCCAGATCCAGTCCCCGCGCGGCCTGTTCACGGCTACTGGCCATGCTACGTACGGCGGTTTCGGTCATCTTCTGATTCTGCTGCACGACGCCTACAATTTCTTCAGTCGCCGAGCTGGTACGCCCTGCCAGTTGCCGTACTTCATCAGCGACCACGGCAAAGCCTCGCCCCTGCTCGCCGGCACGAGCGGCTTCGATTGCGGCATTGAGCGCCAGCAGATTGGTTTGTGCAGCAATGCCGCCAATTGTCTGGACGATGGAGTTGATCAGCAGTGACTGACGGTCCAGCGCTTCGATCCCCTCGGCAGCAGCTTGCATTTCAACCGAAATCTGCTGCATGGTTTCGACGGCATTATTCACGACCGCAGCGCCCCGCTGAGCGATGATGTCTGTTTGCCTGGAGATATCAAAGGCTATTCCGGCCGCTTCGCGCACCTCGGCCTCCCGAAGTACCTGATCCGTCACGACTGTTGCGAATTTCACGACCTTGTAAAGCCGGTTATGTGAGTCATAGACCGGGTTGTACGTGGCCTCGAGCCAGACTTCGGCACCGTGGCTATCGACTCGCCTGAAGCGGCCGGCAACAAATTCGCCCCGGTTCAGCTTGGCCCAGAACGCCTCATACTCTGCAGAGGATGCTTCTTGCTGTGTGCAGAAAATACGGTGGTGCTTACCTGCTATCTGCGGCTCTGAATACCCCATCGTCCTGAGGAACAAGTCGTTGGCTTTGATCACCGTACCGTCAAGGTTGAATTCAATGACTGCAGTAGAGCGCAGCAATGCATTGATGAAATGCTCGTTCTCCTTGGCTAGTTCGATGGTTTTGGTCACTTCCTTGCCAAAGCCCTGGATATAGGAAAGCTTATTCTCTTGGTCGCGGACAGGTTGCCAATGGATGTTTAGCCAAGCGAGCGCGCCATCCTTGCGGATATAGCGATATTCGTCACTGACCGGGAGCCCTTTGGCAACGGCTGCACGAAAATTGTGGAAGCATGGCAGCGTCTTCACATAGGGAGGCACAATATCTGCCATTGGACGTCCTATCACCTGGTCAGCCGAGTAGCCCAGCGTCTGAAGAAATTTGCTGTTGGCACTCTGAATACGGAACTCAGGATCAAGGGTCAAGGCAACCATGGAGTCATTCATTCCATTGACGATCTGACGTAACGCTGTCAGCTCTTCGGCCTGGACTTGCAAGTCCTTTTTCAAGCGAGCATTGAACATGATGCACCGGCTAAACCAAGAAAGGGTCGATGGTTAACGGCAGGGCTGGAGTATTTCTTGAGTAGCCAAAGGCAACTTTTTTCTTAATATCCAAGGTACATCAAATCGCTCTAGCTGAATGCTTTCAGCATGGAGCTCATGAGCAACGGCGGCTAACTTGGTTACCTGTTTACTTTGCTCAAATGTGTCTTTCAAATATGCACATATATATGGGCTGGTATTATAGCCTGATAAAGCTCTTGAATGTGCCGTTGTTGGACGAGGCCACAGCAAAGGCTCTATAAATCGCACCATTGTCAGCGTCCGATGCACAAGAGGTACGCCATGCAGATCGACAGGATCGACCACCTTGTTTTGACCGTTCGCAACCTTGAGCGGACCTGTGACTTCTATACTCGTGTGCTGGGCATGGACGTCATCACATTTGGCGAAGGACGTAAGGCCTTGGCGTTTGGCGAGCAGAAATTCAACCTGCATGAAGCGGGAAATGAGTTCGAACCCAAAGCCGAGAAGCCGACACCGGGTGCCGTCGACATTTGCCTGATTACCCGTATGCCTATTGAGGATGTCGTGACCCATCTGCATTCGACAGGCGTTACAGTGATTGACGGACCGGTACGGCGTACCGGTGCCACCGGAGCAATCGTCTCGGTTTATTTTCGAGACCCGGACGGTAACCTAATCGAGGTATCGAATTATTAGTTACCTTCAAAGGTAACTTTTACAAAAGCATCCTGGCAGCGAATCGATATCGTCAAAATTCGATCGGCGGCCAGGAGTACTGCAAGGAGATCCGCTTTCGCTACACGGAAGTCTTGGCCGCGTACGCATCCATTACACGGGCTGAATACACCATAGCCGCACCCGCATTGATTGCTACCGCTACGCCCAGCGCTTCGGCAATTTCTTCTTTACTGGCGCCTTTCTTGATAGCGGCATCGGTATGGACCGTGATACAGCCATCGCATTGACGGGTGACGGCAACGGCCAGCGCAATCAACTCACGCGTCTTGGCATCTAGGTGGTTGGTCTTGTTACCCGCCTCGCTCAAGAGCGAGTAACCGCGCACCGTATCAGGGCTCAGCTTGCCAATTTCGCCAATGGTGCTAACCAGTTGCTTCTGATAGGTGTTCCAGTCGTACATCATGGTGATTCTCCTGCTATCGGTTGGAGTGATGCGCTCACACTGTTGAAAAGCGGTATCGGAGCGTCTGTAACGATAGTAGGAGTGCTCGTAGTGGACAAACACCACCACAACGCGATAACACTTTCACTCGATTCAAGAAAATAGTGTTATCAGGCAATACGTTTCGTATCGAGCATGGAATAGGCCTGAATCAGGTCTGCAAATCCCGACTTGAGCCACTCATACAGTAGCCTGACGCCAGGAGAGAATTGCTTGCGGTGCGGGCAAACCATATGCAGCGCACAGCTCTCGCCGGGAATCTCCGGCAGCAGGACCTCCAACCGCCCGGCTAATACATCTGCACTGACATCCAGCCATGACTTGTAGATAATCCCTTCGCCCTCAAGTGCCCACCGGCGAACGATATCAGCATCATCACTCATCAGTGGGCCTTTGACGGCGATGGTTTCACGGCGACCGTTGACGTCGGGAAAGACCCAATTGTCATACACCCGACCATTGAGCATATAAAGCAGGCAAGGGTGCTCCGCCAGATCCTTGAGAGAGGCCGGCCGCCCGTGCCGCTCGAGGTAAGCAGGGGACGCGGCCAGTACCCGCCGATTCTCGGGCGCCAGTGGTAAGGCAATAAAGCTTGCGTCCTCCATCATCCCGTAGCGCAAGGCCACATCAACCGGATCGCGAAAGACATTCGCCACCTGATCGGACAGAAACAACCGAAGCGCAAGACGGGGATGCTCGCGGCGAAATGCCGTGAGTCGTGGCAGGAGCACGTTACGTCCCAGGTCTGAAGGTGCAGCCACCTGTATGACGCCCTCTAAAGCAGTGCTTTCCGGTTGAAGCCGCTCGCGCCCCTCCCTGAGCGTGCTGAGCACATCATTGGCATAGGGCAAGTACCGCTCCCCCTCCCCCGTCAGCCGGAGGCTGCGTGTCGAGCGCGCAAAGAGACGGATATCAAGCTCGCGTTCAAGACGTTGAATTGCAGCACTGACCTGCCCTGGCAAGAGATCCGCCTCTCTGGCCGCCGCCGAAAAACTGCCAAGCGCTGCCGTGCGAACAAACAAGGCCAGATCGTCGAAACGGATCATTTTCACTCCTCCTGAGAAAGTGCTGCTTGATTCTGCGGGTTTTTGTGGAGCTTGGCGACAGTGAAGATGCGGTCATGGCATGCAACGTCCCGATGCGAACGTAGCGACCCATCCCGTTATCCCGACACTACCTCAAGGAATTCTCATGAGCCGCTTACTCAATGAAAATACATCCGCCAAAGCCCAGTTCGAAAAAGACCGCGACACAGCCGAGAAGTGTACAGAGGCGAAGCCGTCATGCCATGACAAGAACCCAACGCCGCCAACACTCGAAGCGGTAATAGAGCCGCCTTTCTGGATCACCAATGGTCTGCCTTGATCATCCACAAACCCATCCGGTTTCAGAATGGAGATATTCCATGCCCAACACTTCTCGTTTTTCCCTGGCCGCTACAGCGGCATTTGCGTTATCCGCACTGCTTGCTGGCTTTACCCCTCAGGCTCAAGCTGCTAGCAATCCCTTGATTGAGCCTCGTGTGCTGATTGTTGACCCGGCGGCACAAGCTGATGCAGCGGTCCAGGCAGCACGCCGATATGGCACTTTCTGGGCCACAGGTAACGAAGAGTTGGCCCGGGAGGCGCTTGCGCCTCAGTTCATGGATCGCACCCTGCCGCCAGGCAGAGCTCAAGGAGTAGAAGGGCCTCTGGCGGCCTCGAAGGCTTTTCGCGCCGCCGTACCGGATCTGGATTGTCAGATCGAGCAGATGATCGTGGCGGGTGATCGGGTTGTTGCGCATCTGCGTTTTACCGGTCACTTCAGCGGGCAATTCCAGGGTATTAAAGGCAAGGGACAGCCGATTGATCTTATCGCGACCGACATCTACCGCATCGCCAATGGCCGCATCCAGGAGAACTGGCACATCGAAGATAACCTGACTCTTTTGCAGCAACTGGGTGTGGTTGGAACATAGCGGCTACACGCCAGACGTCATCTTTTTCCAGCCCCGGCTCCGTCAAGGAAACCGGGGCTTTTTTTCCTGGAGGGTTCCCTGGCGCGGCGTCAAAGCACACATGCAGTATTGCTTTCCGCTTACTTCACTCCATTTTCACTGCGCCAGTGAAAGTCCTGCCCGTTTCGATGGCTGTTTGCTCCCGTCGTGAATCGCGATGATGGCTCCACGGTTAACGCCACTGTTCATATGTTCACTTACGGAGTCCCCCATGAAAGCAATTGCCTATACCCAGCACGGCCTGTCCATTGATGATTCTCGCTCTCTGGTTGATATCGAGCTGCCCACGCCAACCCCTGGTCCACGCGATCTTCTGGTTGAGGTTCAGGCCGTTTCGGTGAACCCTGTCGACACCAAAGTCCGTGGTGGCTCGGCTACTGACACGCCGCGCGTGCTTGGCTGGGATGCGGTGGGCGTCGTACGTGAGGTGGGGTCAGAGGTGACACTCTTCCAACCGGGTGATGACGTTTACTATGCCGGCTCGATTACCCGCCCTGGCACCAACAGTGAGTTTCATCTGGTGGATGAGCGTATTGTAGGCCGCAAGCCCGCCTCGCTAGGCGCGGCCGATGCCGCTGCACTCCCTCTGACATCCATAACCGCTTGGGAATTGCTCTTTGATCGACTGGGCATCCCGGAGCGCGGTGGCAAAGACGAAAGTCTTCTGATAGTCGGCGCCGCAGGCGGGGTCGGCTCAATCCTGACGCAACTGGCCCGACAGCTCACCCAACTTACCGTTATCGGTACGGCTTCGCGCCCTGAAACCCAGGAATGGATCCGAGCGCTTGGCGCGCACCATGTGATTGACCATAGCCAGCCACTCACTAAAGAACTGGCTCGCATCGGTCTCAAGGAGGTCAGCCATGTTATCAGCCTGACTCATACCGATAGCCATTTCCCACACCTTATCGAAGTGCTTCGCCCACAAGGGCGCCTCGCGCTGATCGACGATCCCGATACGCTGGACGTAGTACCCATGAAGCGCAAATCCCTGTCATTGCACTGGGAGTTGATGTTTACCCGCCCGATGTTCGAAACACCCGACATGATCCGCCAGCATGAGCTGCTGAACCGGGTAGCGGAGCTTATCGACCAAGGCGTGCTGCGCTCTACGCTGGGAGAGCATTTTGGCCGGATCAATGCGCACAACCTGCGCCGTGCCCACGCTCTCATCGAGAGCGGGAAGGCCAAAGGCAAGCTTGTCCTGGAAGGGTTTTAGCCTCTGATAAGGAGTAGCCCCATGTCACGTATTGCTGCAGTCAGCACGACAACATCCCTGCTTCCGAAGGACATGCTCGACATCGTGTCCTTCTGGCGGCAGGCAGGTCATGAAACCTGTATGTTCTCGTGCGATGACCAAGCGCCTCTGGCACATATTGACCCTGCCGGATTCGACGCCTTGGTAGTGCTTGGTAGCAGCGATACGCTTTGCCCACTCGGTTACAACGAGTCGCTATGGGATAGCGTGCAAGGCTTCGATGCCATCAAGAAGACGGTTGCCGGCATAGGGACTGGGGCATTGGTATTGGCCCATGCCGGCCTGCTGGTTGGCAAGCGTGCTACCTGCAACCCAACACCCGCTGTGATCGCTGACCTCAAACTACACGGCGCCCTATACAGCAATGAATCACCGGTCGTGGCCGGCTGGATCGTAACAGCGACACGAGTGGGCACTCATTCTTTTGCCGAAGCCGTTTTGGATAACTTAGCCGCCGCCAAGGCACCCCGTTTTCATTTACAAGGAGCCAGCCAATGAAGCATTTGATTCCCACCCTGCTGGCCGCAACCATTGCCGCCGTGAGTACGTTGTCGTTTGCGGCAGCTCCTGCACCACAGGACCTGCCACATGAGACATCCATTGGCCAGCTGGAACCTGTGTTTGCGTTCTATGACGCCATGCCGACCGGCGTTACGGTTTCCGAGCAAGGCCGCCTCTTTGTCAATTTCCCACAATGGGGGGACAACGCACCCTTCAGCGTTGGCGAAATACGCGACGGTAAGGTAGTCCCCTACCCTGATCAGGCCATCAATACGCCTGACCAACAGGCACTCGCCAAGCACTTCATCAGCGTGCAAAGCGTTGTAGCGGACGGACAAGGACGTTTATGGGTACTAGATACTGCTGCGCCGAAGTTTAGTGCTCCTCAACCTGGCGGCGCCAAACTGGTCGCGATCGACCTCAATGTGAAGACGCTGGTTTTCCCTGCCAACGTCATCCTGCCGAGTACGTATGTCAATGACATGCGCTTTGACTTCCGTACCGGGAAGGAAGGTACGGTGTATGTCACCGACTCGTCTGTCAGCGGGCCGGGCGCCATCATTGTCATGGACATCGCCACCGGCAAGGCAACTCGCCGTCTTGATGGAGACGTCTCGACCTCTGCCGACAAGCGTTTTATTCCTACCGTGGAAGGCGAAGCCATGCTGGCACGCGGCGCAGATGGAACCGCTAAACCGTTTGGTGTGGCATCCGATGGTATTGCCCTGTCGCCGGACGGTCAGACCCTTTACTTCAGCCCACTTTCGAGCCGCCACCTTTATGCAGTACCAACCCGTCTGTTACGGGACGAGCATGTGACTGAAGCACAACTATCGGCTGCGGTACTGGATATGGGCGAGAAAGGCGCCTCCGATGGCCTTGAAGCCGATGCCAATGGCGCCGTCTATGCCAGTGACTACGAGCACAACGGTATTCGCAAACGGCTTGCCGACGGTACTTGGCAGACCATCGTCCACGATCCTCGTGCAATCTGGCCTGACACCCTGTCCATCGGGCCGGATGGCTATCTCTATTTCACGGCTAATCAGCTAAATCGCCAGGCTGGCTTTCATGGCGGCAAGGATCTGCGTACCAAGCCTTACAGCCTGTTCCGTGTGAAGATCAACGCCGCTCCGGCGCCAACCCACTGATACAGGAGAGTTCGTGATGCACACTTCGGTTCGTATAGGTCATATTGGGCTGAGCTTTCATGCTGCCAGTGCCGCCGTGGTACAACGTATTGTTGAGCGTCATGGCTATCGCGTAGAGAGCGTAGCTGCTCCCCATGAAGATATGTTCAAGCACTATGGCGCTGGAGAAGTGGACTTTTTGGTATCGGCCTGGCTACCGGCCAGTCATGGGGGCTATCTGGCCCCCTATGCCGAACAGACCCGTACCCTGGGCGTTCTGTATCAGCCGTACTGTATCTGGGGCGTGCCGGACTATGTGCCTGCCGAGGCAGTGGCAAGCATCGATGATCTGAAGCGACCTGACGTTGCGGCACATATGAGTCTGCTGATACAGGGCATCAATCCGGGAGCCGGTATCAGCCGCTTTTCGCGCGACATCATCGAGCAGTATGGCCTTGATCAGGTTGGCTATCACTTCGCCAACGGTACGCAAGCCCAGTGTTTCGAGCGATTCGAGCAGGCCGTAGAGCGTCGCGAATGGATCGTCGTCCCCCTCTGGCACCCTCAGTTCCTGCATTACCGCTACGCCATCCGGGCGCTACACGAACCACGCGGCCTTCTGGGCGGCCAGGATGACGCCACGCTGATTGTGCGCGAAGAAACGGCTGCCCATCTGGCGCCGGCACTGCTTGATGAGCTTTCTCAGCTCTCGCTGGGAAACGCCACAGTCAGCGAACTCGATTACTGGATCTGCCGGGAAGGGCTTTCGCCTCTGGAAGCGGCTGATCGCTGGCTGGCCCAATCTTTCACCTGACCTGAGAGAAGATACCTATGAATCTATCTACATTGCTTAGTCAGCGGTACACTACCAAGGCATTCGACCCTTCGCGAAAGATACCGCACGCCACGCTTGAAGAACTGCTTGGTTTGCTACGCCAGAGCCCTTCATCCGTGAACTCACAGCCCTGGCATTTCGTGGTTGCCTCAACTGACGAAGGCAAGGCTCGCTTGGCCGTCTCGACACAAGACACGTTTGTCTACAACCAGCCCAAGGTGCTCAATGCGTCCCACGTCATAGTGCTCTGCACACGCACCGATATGACCGAAGAACATCTTGGCGCCATCCTGGAGCAGGAAGATATCGCTGGTCGCTTCCGGTCTGAAGAAGCCAAGGCCACACAGGACAAGAGCCGTCGTCATTACGTGAGTCTGCATCGCTACGACCAGAAGGATTTGCAGCATTGGATGGAAAAACAAACCTACCTGGCCCTGGGAACGCTATTGCTGGGTGCTGTCAGTCTGGGTGTCGATGCCACGCCTATGGAAGGTTTCGACTCTCGCAGACTGGATGAAGAACTCGGTCTTCGTGAACAGGGCTTCACCAGTCTGGTTCTGGTAAGCCTTGGCTATCGAGCCGATTCAGACTTCAACGCGAGCCTGCCCAAGTCACGCTTGCCAGCTGAGCGCCTGTTCACTTACGTGTGAACAAGCCAGGCGCCAGACAAAGAAACTGTCTGGCGTCTACCCTTTTGGATACAGGCACGAACAGCCGCCTGCCTTGATGATATTCAGGCACAGGCTCGCCGCTAGCGCTCCAGCCAGTCGAACAACGCCTTGTATTGTTGGGTCAACTTGTGGCCAGGGTCCAGATGGATAAGCGGCTTGCTCTGCTGGTGGGACTCTTTCATCTTGACCGACCCCATAAGGTACGTCGGGATAATCGGCATGTCCGTCTTTTCCAGTTCACCTAACAGCGCTCGGGGAACACCGGCATTGGCCTGGAACTGATTGACGACGATACCTTCCACACGCAAACGATCACTGAAGTCCTCCCTGATCTCTTCAATATCAAGAAAGAGCTCACGTAACGCATTAAGCGAAAACGTATCGCAATCAAAAGGAATAAGGCAGCGGTCAGCTGCAATCAAGGCCGATACACTATAAAAATTCAGCGCCGGTGGTGTATCGAGATAGATACGATCGTAATCATCGATCAACTTCTCGAGGTATTTTCCCAGCTTCTGGATCTTATATTTGGCTTCAAGCTTCATCTGAATATCTTCCAGCTCGCGGGAAGCCGTTATGATGCTCAGATTATGAAAGGGCGTCTCGAGAATAGAAGCCTTGGCTTTCTTGGCGGAATCAGAAACCGTTTGCTTGAAGAAGTCGGCAATACCGGCCGGAATCTCGTCGCCTACAAAGCCTGTTAGATAATGAGTGGAATTGGCCTGTGGGTCCAGGTCAATCAGAAGTGTACGAAAGCCCTCAGCTGCGCTGATGGCGGCGAGGTTGCAGGCAATACTGGTCTTGCCCACGCCTCCCTTTTTGTTGAAAACCGCTCTGATCATTTGGTTTGAAAACTGCTCCTTGCATGGTAAGACGGTAGTGAGCACAACACGTTTAAAGCGGCACTCCTTAACCAGAGTCCCGCTTCCGCGTTTTACACTGCCTCGGCCAGACTTTCCCTGGTCAGCCGGACGTCTTGCAGCGCATCAATGCGTGTCGAAAGCTTCTGAGCAAAAGCATCGGCTTCATATTCCGTATAGAACTTGACCGGAATATTATTCAGCCAAACAACCCATGTGGATTCAGCTTGTACTTTTTCTATGCGTATATCCATTTCACATGCTCTAAGCTTTAAAGAAATCGACTTCTCGTTTTTGCGCCTACCTTTTAACCTTCAAGAAATAGATTGTCTATATTTCTATAATAAATAAGTAAGCAAAGCTTAATATTCAGTTGTTTTATTACACTATTATTTCAATAGTATTAAATTTAAGTTTCATTGCGCCTTTATGAGATCATAGTGCTATCAACATAGCTATTATAACGTCTTGCTCGATTGGCTTCTGGCACGCCCTTACGTGTATCAGCATTCACACTAACGCATTGGGTTAAAAAGGTTGTGCCAGACCAGGTTTGCAACTAGGCGGACGGCTCTCGTATAAAAAATACGACAGTGCTCAAGGTCAGCTAGGCAAGCGCGACGATAGGCTCAGACCCAACCGCACCTTACCCGCAGTTAACCTCACTATTTGAAATCCCGGCTCCGGGTATCCAGTCCGTCAAGCAGCTCGCTCAGGTCTGTAAGACGACCCGCGATGAGATGAAGCACTCCTTCCTTTCGTTCAACCGTACCATCGATACGCAGCAGCCTCGACTGCAAAAGCTCGCGTCGTTGCCGCTCGGCAAGGTCACGCCATACGACCACATTGACCATTCCATACTCATCTTCAAGCGTTACAAAGGTGACGCCACTGGCAGTACCAGGGCGCTGCCGACCAACGACGAGGCCGGCAATGCGCGAGAGCTGCCCATGATATCGCTCGGCAAGTTCGCGCGAATCAAGCAGCCGGCGAGTCCTGAGCTCAGCCCTAAGCAGTGCTAATGGATGTGGCCCCAGCGTAGTACCTGTAGCGGCGTAGTCGGTATACAGATCGTCTGCCACAGTAGGCTCTGGTAATTTGACGTCTTCCTCGCTCACCACTGCGCCCTCTGTGAAAAGAGGTAACTGCGGCTCGATAGCTGCCATATTCCAGCGGGCCTGATAGCGATGCCCCACCAGGCTTTTGAGCGCGCCAGCATCTGCCAGACATTCACGCGCTCTGGCATCGAGCCCTGCTCGCAGGCAGAGATCGGCCACACTCAAAAACGGCTGTACCGCACAGGCTTTTTCAATAGCGCGTCCGGCTGATTCCGAAAGCCCTCGAATCATTCGCAAGCCTAATCGGATTGCAGGCTGGTCGGTGTCTGCCTGCTCCAGACTACAGTCCCAATGGCTGTGACAGACGTCGATTGGACGCGTTTCAATACCGTGTCGCCGGGCATCCTGTAACACCTGATCAGGGCTATAAAACCCCATGGGCCAGCTATTGATCAAGGCACAGGCAAAAGCGGCCGGCTCATGGCATTTCAACCAGCAACTGGCATATGTCAGTAACGCAAAGCTGGCTGCATGGGATTCAGGAAACCCATAACTGCCAAAGCCCTGAATCTGCAAAAAAATACGCTCGGCAAATTCCAGGGTATAGCCATTGGCAAGCATGCGTTCGGTCAGTCTTTGCCTATGCGGCTCAAGGCCGCCGTGGCGCTTCCAGGCGGCCATGGAGCGACGCAATTGATCGGCCTCGCCAGGCGTGTAGTCTGCAGCCACAATTGCCAGCTCCATGACCTGCTCCTGAAACAGCGGAACCCCCAAGGTACGCTCGAATACACGCTTCAGGCGGGAGGGATAAGCGATAGGCTCCTCGCCGTTACGGCGGCGCAGATAGGGATGAACCATATCACCCTGGATAGGCCCGGGACGAACGATTGCCACTTCGATGACCAGATCATAAAACGTTTGTGGTTTGAGCCGTGGCAGCATAGCCATCTGGGCCCGTGACTCGATCTGAAAAGTGCCAAGAGTGTCTGCACGACTGATCATGGCATAGGTCTTTCGGTCTTCCTGGGGAATGGTGGCCAGGGTAAGTTCACGTCCCTTATAGTGCCCAATCAGATCGAAGCAGCGGCGTAGCGCGCTAAGCATGCCCAGCGCCAAGATATCTACTTTTAGCAGCCCCATGGCGTCCAGATCGTCCTTGTCCCACTGAATAACGGTACGCTCGGCCATCGCTGCATTTTCTACAGGTACAAGCGTCTCCAGTGATTGCTCCGAAATGACGAATCCACCTGGGTGCTGCGAGAGATGCCGTGGAAAGCCAATCAACTCACCGGCCAAGACGAGCACTCGCTTGAGCAACAGGCTCTCCGGGTCAAAGCCGGCCTCCTGCAGGCGATCCGGAGGCGGTATACGATCGCTCCAGCGACCGCAGCATTCAGCCAGGGCATTGATCTGATCCGCCGGCAAGCCCAGCGCCTTGGCCACGTCACGCACGGCGCCAGCCGCGTGGTAGGTATTGACCACCGCCGTCAGGGCTGCACGTGTGCGCCCGTAACGTTGAAAGACATACTGGATGACCTCTTCACGGCGTTCGTGCTCGAAGTCCACATCGATGTCTGGCGGCTCGTTTCGCTCATGGGAAATAAACCGCTCGAACAGTAAATTGATTCGCGTCGGGTCAAGCTCGGTAATCCCCAGGGCAAAGCATACCGCCGAGTTGGCTGCTGAGCCCCGACCCTGACAGAGAATGCCTTGCTCTCGTGCAAAGCGGACGATGTCATGCACGGTCAGAAAATAACTCTCGTACCGCTTCTGGCAGATCAGCTCAAGTTCACGATCCAGCTGTTTCGTAACAGTGTCCGGCGCACCTTCCGGCCACCGCCAGATACTGCCCTGCTCTACCAACCTGCGTAGCCAGCTACTGGGCGTATGCCCCTGGGGCACCACCTCCGAAGGATAGTGATACTGTAGTTCGGTAAGCCTGAAACGACAGCGCCGGGTAATCTTCACCGACTCGGCCAGCAACGCTGCCGGATAGCACTCAAACAGTGTTTCCAGCGTACGCAGGTGGCGTTCGCCATTGGGGAACAATCGCTGCCCAGCTTCGGCGACCGTTACATGATGCCGAATGGCGGTCATGGTGTCCTGCAAGGCCCGTCGACCTCGTGCGTGCATATGCACATCGCCACAGGCGACCAGAGGCAGATCCAGGGCGGCGCCTAGCGCCTGAAGCCTTACCCATCTTTCGGCATCATCCGGACCATAATGTCGCTCGACACCTACCCATAGGCGCCCGGGAAAGCACTCGCTCAACCAGCTGCCCTGCGCATTATCGTCTGTGTCAGGCAGCCAGATCGCCAGAAGTCCCGAGCAGTGATCGGTAAGGTCCTCCTTGAGTAGACGATAACGGCCCTTTTCCGCACGGCGCCTCGCTCGGGTAATCAGTCGGCACAGATGTTGGTAGCCGATTAGGTCCTCCACCAGCAGCACAACCTTGGGACCTTCACTGATACAGAATTCAGCACCCACAATCAGAGGTAGGCCATGTGTTTGTGCGGCTTGCCAGGCGCGTACGATACCGGCAAGCGTGCACTCATCCGTAATGGCCAGCGCCTCATATCCCAGGCGTTTGGCCCGTTCAAATAACTCATCGGCACTGGAGGCGCCTCGCTGAAAACTGAAATGGGATAAACAGTGCAGCTCCGCATAACCAGTGCTCATGCAAACCACCCATGCAACCACCAACCCGGTCGCTGTGCGATTGCCTGATAAACCCAGGCCAGGCGGCCATTGGGAAGCTCCACCAGATAGTAGTCCCGGCGTATATCGCTGCCGTCCCACCAGCCAGACTCGATCCGCTCGGGACCGGCCAGAATATGGGGTGCCGCCTCGCCCAGTGGAATAGGCTCACGTAACAGCCACGCCGGGCGCTTCCCTTGCGCAAGCATCTGTAGATCACATGATTTGGCATCCTGCCGCCAGGATGCCTCCGGCCGATGATCCCCCTGGCCGCCTACCGCATAGACGGCCGAATCACCAAGGCGTGTTCTGAGGCGTTCGCGTAACTGCTCCCATGACAGCGTCTGCTGCGGTCGCGGTTCAAACAAACTACGGTGCTCCGGTACAAAGGCTGGAAGTTGCTCCGCAACCAGCCGCAACGCCAGAATGGGCGCCGTAACCTGCTGGATTTCCAGCCGCCCACGGGCATATTCAAACAACAGGCCCGCATCCCGTTCGGGTGTCAGGAGTCCTACCGTGATCAGGCTATCCGGTTGCGCACGGTGCTCCAGATACAGCATGAAGCGCTGCACACCACTGTCCCTCCCGGCCAGGTACATGGCCAGATCCAGTGTCAGGCGACGTAACGGAAACAGGATTTGCTGGTTCGACTCCACTTCAAAGTT
The DNA here is from genome assembly GCF_019400845.1 of Pseudomonas sp. MAG002Y. Lineage (NCBI taxonomy): Bacteria > Pseudomonadati > Pseudomonadota > Gammaproteobacteria > Pseudomonadales > Pseudomonadaceae > Pseudomonas > Pseudomonas sp. MAG002Y. The sequence continues at coordinate 76,840 of NZ_WOEJ01000020.1, forward strand.
AAACTCTACCCGCGCATCAAAGGTATCAGGCGGTCGGTAGAAGCCCAGCGCCAATGGCCTTCTACCCAGTAACAGATCGAGTTGGTTCAGCAAACCGGCGGGAAAGCGCCTGGCTATTTCGGCTCTGGGCAGATCCATTACCTGCCTGAGTCGTCTGAACCCCATACGGCCAAGCGATTGCACCAGAGCGTTATCTAGACCAGCCCGGTCCAGCGGCAAGGGGCCGAGCCTTTGCCGCAACTCCGTATCGTTCGCGATAACAAGATCATCCGAGACATTGGCCATAATGCGCGCGGATACAGGATTGGGCGCCAGGGTAATACGATGACTGAAGCCAAGCGCCGCCAACTCGTCATGTAGGCGCCTGGAAAACGCCGGCCAGGGGCCAAACAACGGCATGCTCGATTCAACTTCCAGCAGAAGCGCTCGTGGATAATGCAGACTCACCTGGGCACTGAAGCCATATGCCCAGGCAGCCAGAAGATTCTGGTTGCGCTCGATATCGTCCAGATCGTATTCGGCTGTTGCAAAGCCCGGGCATAAGGTTTGTGCAGCGGCGAGGGTCAACCCTGGCGCCAGCCCCAACGCCCTGGCATGGGCATTGACTGCACGCAGGACGCGCCGTTGTGGCGTACCTCCGAGCAAGACCAGGGGTTCGGTACATTCGGGACGGTGACGCAGCACACCGTCCAGCGCCAGCTGTGGCAGCAGGATACACGCCCATTTCATAGCAGTCCCCTTAGCGCCAGGCAGCCGCAGGAAGAGGAAGTGCTATCGGTTGACCGCCACGGCACTTGAGGATGCGCAGCTGTAACGGGCTGGGCTCTATCACCAACCGTAGGGCAGCAGGTGATGGATTGGCTGCCTCTTCAAGGCTGCGGTAGACAAACGCCAATGTCTGCCCGGTCTCGGCCGCCACTTGTAGCCTGCGTAGCGCCTTGTCATCCGCACGTTCCGGCCAACACAATACCGCACCACAACTGCCCGAGCGAAGGCATTGCTCTGCAGCCCATAAGGTTTCTCGTCCTTTGGCTTCGACGATACCCACCAAGTCCATATCGACCCCAGCGGCGATCCAGGCCTGGGGATAAGGCATGTAAGGGGGCGCAATCAAGGTGACTCGCTCACCGCTTTGCGTCAGCCGGGCAAGCGTAGGCCAAAGCAGCTTGATATCCCCTATTCCAGTATAGGGCAACAGGATCTCAGTCAAGGCAGCCTCAGGCCAGCCGCCAAAAGGCAATCGCTCATCCAGCTCCGCATATCCAGTTGGCTGAGTACCTGTTCTGATCTGAACGCCATGGCCCTTCCAGACCCGACGACTGTCAAGCAGGCCTTCGAGCGCTACCACATTGCTCATGGCATGCCTCCCGCTTTGCGTAGGGCATGGGTCAGCTGGAGATTGTCTCCGGCCAGCGGCTTGAGCAGTAGCCTGAGCAAAGCCAGGCGCGCATGCCGAACCGAATCGAATGCCTTAAAGCGGGGGATGTGCCGATGGGCCTTGACCAGACCGTTATAAGTACCAACGAGGACTGGTTTTTTATATGGCTTGCCTTGTAGGTGATTGGCCTGCTGGGCTTTTGCTAGAACGCCACGTAACCTATCCAACATCTCGTTGAGTAAGTGATCATAGCGAAGCAGTGATGATTGTGGTCGGAACAGAATGACTTGCAGATCAAGCGAGTCGATCGCTTCACTGAGCTTGTCCATGTGGCCCTACCTTGAGCACGACAACGTTTTCAGCATCCTTGCAAGCCGCTGGTTGGAATGTGCTCTTAGGGAGCCTGTGTGCTAGATGAAGATAATCTTCCTGCGCCATCCAACAGACAGGATCGACCTGTTTTTCAGGGCTGAGTCGTCGTAAAAGGGCAAGCATGAACATGGGTGAGACCTCCTCTGCTATTACTGTATAAATAAACAGTAATAAGACAAACGGTATCTCGCAATCTTGACTCCGACGAACGGTATATCAAAAGGCCTTTATTTGACGCGGATTCCTTTTATGCCCCATCGCTAAACGCATAACGTGCTCCACACTTCAAGACCTGTTCAGGCGATTTCCAAGCAGTTCCAGGAAAACCTTTACCCTCAGTGGGATATAGCGCCGAGTCGGTAGTAGCGCCCAGATAGACAGCGCCTGCGGCTGTACATCATCCAGCCTGACCTCTACCAACGAACCGGCCGCCAGCGCTTCATGCACATCCCAATAAGTTAGCTGGGCGAGGCCCAACCCCTGAAGGCAGGCAGTACGAATACCTTCAAGGCTGCTGCTGGAAAACCGCCCCTCCACCCGAATCGAGCGCACCTGCTGCCCTGCCATGAAAGGCCAGTGCTGAAGGCCGTTCAACAGGAGACAGGCGTGATCAGCCAGCTCACCGGAATTAACAGGCGTACCATTGAGGCGCAGATAATCCGGGGAGGCGCACAACACACGTGGATTGACTGCCAGCTGACGTGCGATCAGGTTCGAGTCTCGCAAAGGTGCAATACGAATGGCTACATCGATACCGCTCCCCACGATATCGACAATGTTATCACTCAGATTCAAATCCACCTTCAAGGCAGGATGCTCTGCCAAGAGCCGGGGTAACAAAGGCGCAATCACCGTGCGGCCAAAAACGGCTGGCGCGGTAATCTTGAGCACACCACGAGCGCCAGAGGCCTCTGGAGAAAGCGTAGCACGTGCAGCCTCCTCGGCCTCCAGCATGGTCTGGGCATACGGTAAAAACGCCTCGCCTTCAGGCGTCAGCGATACGGAGCGGGTCGTGCGGTGAATCAGCCGAACCCGCAACTCACGCTCCAATCCCGCCAGCCGACGTGAAACGGACATAGGCGTCATACCGAGGCGGCGGGCCGCACCTGACAAACTCCCCGCCGCTGCAATGGCTGCCAGGACGCCAACATCTTTCATATCCATAGACTTTAACGCCTACCGTTATACCGGTTACTCATCTGTGCAGGCTACAGAAGCACTCAAGATCTCGCTATCGTAACCACACGACCCATCTTCAAGCCTATCGATAAAGGCTTGGCAAACTTCTCTTTGCATTAAAGCCTTTGGAGACATCATCCCATGGTCAAGACACTTTTCACTCATTTCGATATAAACGGCGTATCGTTAAACAACCGCCTCGCCGTAGCGCCCATGACACGTGTCAGTGCCAATGAGGACGGGACCCCGAACGACACCATGAATCGTTACTACGAGCGCTTTGCATGTGGTGGGTTTGGGTTGATCATCACGGAAGGCCTGTATACCGATCAGGCTTACGCCCAGGGTTATGCGTATCAGCCTGGGATGAGCGATAACGAGCAAGCCCAGGCCTGGAAACCTCTTGTGGATACCCTGCATGCCCAGGACAGCAAGGCCTTTGCCCAACTCATGCATGCCGGTGCGTTGACTCAAGGTAATCGTTTCCGTAATGACACCCTCGCCCCCTCGGCCCTCCAACCCAAGGGCGAGCAGATGACGTTCTACCGTGGTCAAGGGTCTTATCCCCTGCCAAAGGCAATGACCGAAGCAGACATCGCTGATGTCATCAGCAGCTTTGCCCAGGCAGCCAAGCGGGCGGTAGAGATTGCAGGATTCGATGGCATAGAGATCCATGGCGCTAATGGCTACCTGCTCGATCAGTTCTTTACCGACTACACCAACACGCGTGATGACCGTTGGGGTGGCGATATTCGCCAACGCCTTTCATTGAGTCTTGAAGTATATAAAGCGGTTCGCTCTGCAGTCGGGGCTAACGTGCCCGTGGGAATTCGCATCTCCCAAGGCAAGGTGAACGACTTCGAGCACAAATGGAAAGAAGGCGAAGCAGGAGCAGAAATTGTATTTGGTACGCTGGCCGAAGCGGGTATCGACTTCATCCACGTCACCGAGCATGAAGCGTGGCAGCCTGCCTTTGGCGAAGGTCCTAGCCTTGCAGCACTGGCACGTCGTTATGCACCCGGTGTTACAGTTATCGCCAACGGCAAATTGCATGACCCGGAGCGGGCAGCACAGGCGCTGGAAGACGGCGCCGATCTGATTGCCATTGGACGCGGTTCGCTGGCCAACCCCGACTGGCCGCACAAGGTGGAGAACGCACAGGCACTGGCCGAATTCGATCCTAGCCTGCTAGGGCCGATTGCCCATATCAAGGCATCCGAAACACTCTGATGCCTAGGCCTTTACCAAAATAATATTCAAGCGATACAGCCACCCAAACGGCCAGACATTTGTCTGGCCGTTTTGCTTCAGCTCTACGTGCTACCGCCTTACGCTACTGGACAACAGCTCGCCCTTAACCCTTATTTTTCTGCCTTGAATGTCGATGCGATCAGGCTCTTCGCCCTCTTAATGTATCTTCCCACAAGGTCCTTGTAGCTGGGCCAATCAAAATCCGGTTATTTATGTAAAGCTCGCTTTACATATCTCATAAGATGGTCAATGATGGAAAGGAGACTTTACATCCAGGAGCATTACATGTCCCGGTATCACTATGAGTTAGGCGCTGCACTTCTTCTTTATAGTACCGTTCTGGTCGCATCCCTGATCCTGCTGCGGCATCTTGAAGGCGCTAGTCTGGCAGTACAGACAGTGGTTTCGTTATTGCCCATCGCCCCGGCCGGGTTGATGTGTTGGGCGATCGTCCGGCAGCTTCGCCGCCTTGATGAGATGCACCTGCGCATCCAACTTGAAGCGCTCGGCTTTGCCTTTGCAGCTTCCGCCCTGCTGACCTTCAGTTATGGGTTTCTTGAAAACGTAGGTTTTCCCCATATCAGCTGGCACATGGTGTGGCCAATCATGGGACTCATGTGGATGATAGGGCTGAGAATAGCGACGCTACGTTACCGATGAAAAACAGACTCAAGGAGCTGCGCGCCGAACGTAACTGGTCCCAGGCCGATCTCGCCTCGCAGCTCGACGTTTCCCGACAAACCATCAACGCCATTGAAAACGGCCGCTACGACCCTAGCCTGCCACTGGCCTTTCAGATAGCACGGATTTTTGCCTTACCTATCGAGGCAATCTTTGATGATGAACAATAAGGGTTACTAATACATTCAGACATGAGTGTACTTTCATGGCTTAGATGGCTTCTAGTGTCCCAAGCACAGCCAGCCATTGAGCTTTAATCTCAGGCTAACTGCCGCCTAGCCTGCTATGCGCAAGGATCATGTGATGCGGTAGCTCAAAATTCTTGTGCGATTTGAGCGACATTTACGCTGTCTGATTGAGACATAACCGGCAGGCTTAGCAGGTCCCGTCGTCCATTCAGAAAGGGGCTGGTTGGATAAGGTTGTATCTGCAAATACTGTAATTGCACCAAAATCCCCTTCGAGGATATAGCGATTCTTACAGCATGAAACCGACTCTATTTCCCCAAAAGTGGCGAAACCATCAGATTCAGTTCCATGGATGTGCCTAACACCTGAGTTAAGCTGCGCCACGAAGCGGCGTCGGCTTGGATGAATTTTAGCCCATATCATCGCACTTCAGCAGCCGCCAGTACCGACTGGATGAAAGGCCCCTTTGCCGCCTGATAGGCGCTCTTGTCCGATGAATATTGCGCCGCCAGACTAAGCTTGAGTTCCTGATAGGCCGACCGAAGCGCGCTGTCGGAACGAAGCAGGTTCCGGAACGCCAGATGCTCCATCCAGAAAGCGGAGCCAAGCTCCACTGCGTGGACGTGCACGCGCAGCGGGCCAGTGGACTTAACAAAATATCGCCTGTTTAGCAGCTCTCGCTCATACCTTGCGACATACTCGTAGCCAGCGCTTACCAGATCAGGAATTTTCGACTCGATGGCCGTAAGACTTCGGGCGCCCACTAAAATGTCCAGGACGGGTTTCGCGGCCAGGCCCGGCACGGAGGTACTGCCAATATGCTCAATCTCCATAGTGCATGGTGACAGCACGTGCAGCAGCTCTTCGCGGATCGCGCAGAATGCTTTTGGCCACTCAGGAGAATATGGGCTAACTACGACAATGGCCATGCGGGCTAGCGTTCGATATGAGCGACATGTCTCGGCTTGTCAGGATACAGAGGTTAAGCAACACGTACTGGATTTGGCGCTTCATGACTTCTTCTTTGCTTTTGTCAGGACGCCGCTCTCATACCTGGCGTCTAGCATGGCTGAGAACTCCTGAAAGTCGTGTGCGGACTCAGGGGCTACGTACATCAGTTCTCCGAAGGTTTTTGCATAGTCTTCCAAGTACAAGCCTTCGTCTCCGTAGTACTTGTTGGCAAATGAGCTACCCTCGTCATTTAGATCTTTATCAATGAACTTGCCATCACAGTATTTGAAGAAGAACTCGGTAGCAGATAAATCGCCGTTGATTACGGCTTGAACCGCTTTTGGTTTCCCTTCTGTGTGCAGCTCGCCTGCCCATCCTTTGATAAAGCACCACTTGAGAAAGAGTGCAATGTGTGTTCCACCGTTCTCTTGGGGCTGATCCGCGGGAAAATCTCCATCGTAGTGCCACTTTGCGTCGTCATATTTCATATTCGTCCTTGCGGCGCTTAACGTTTGGTTGAGGGTCGCGCTTTAATCAGTCTCAGCGAACGAAACAAACCATCTAAACCACTCGTTAGGCCTCGCGCAAAATGGAAACCACGAATTCTTCTTTTGCATTAGTGTAAGCCTCCCGATCTACGGAGTGCATGATGGCGAGTTTGGTCTTTAGCTCTGTATATCTTGCTGCGCACTCGGAGTTAGACCGTAGCTTATCTCTGAATTTTAGTCGTTCATGCCAGATTTTACTACCATGGACAACAAGATGAAGATGATGCGTTCGATGCCCGTTTGCCCAACGCATAAACCACTTTCGATCTGACAATGACTCGTTGAACTCAGCAGAAGTGTTATAGCCCGATTCACACAATGGCAACGCAAGTCGTTCGGCAATTGATATGGACTCAACGCCGGCAATAATATCGATGATTGGTTTGGAAGTAAGACCATGAATTGCGGTGCTTCCGATGTGCTGAATGTCTATAAAGACATCTTGGAACAGAGACATGAGACGTTCTCGCTCAGCTTCAAACACCTTAGGCCAAGAGGAGTCGTACGAGTGCAACTCCACGTTTTCGTTGATAGCAGCGAGAAGCGACTCTTCTTCGGTCATATTTGTTTTTCTTCTAGGCCTAACACCTGAGTTAAGCCGACCTGCGCAGCAGGTTCGGCTTGGACAAATAGCTAGACGGCGCACTACGTATACTGATGCTACACCAGCCCGGCTGCCTGGACCTCTTCTGAGGTTGCAGCGACGAAAGCTGATAGTGGGTGCTTAGCACAGTCCGGGCAGACGGCCGAACGTGGCATAGGTGACCTGGCCACTAAGTCGAAAAAGTCTGTCGTGCATTCCTTGCACCCCAAAGCAAGCCGGTGGCAGCTTGGGCACGCGATCAATTGGAGCGCTATCTGGCTGCATACCGAACACTCGACGTCTCGCATTGTCCATGTGGGATTATCGATGAGCATACTAAGCCGCTAACGTTTGCTTAAGGGGCGGGCTTTAGCCCGTCCCAGAGAGCGAAGCGAACGATTTGAAGGCTGTAATGGACTCTCCCTGCACCACATTTCTTCTATAACACAGTGGTGACTGTTCGCTGGGAGAGGTGCGATGAAACGCATAGCGGTTGATTTGGCCAAGTCCGTTTACCAGGTTGCCGAGAGTGTTCAGGTCGGTCGGGTGGATCGGCGCAAGCGGCTCGACTCCAGGGCATTTGCGCAATATGTACAGGAGCAGCTCGAGCCTGTCGAGTGGGTGATGGAAGCCTGTGGCACCGCTCACCATTGGGGCCGGTTGATGCAGGAGAAAGGGCATCGTGTCGTGCTCTTACACCCTCGTTACGTGCGCCCGTATCGGCGACGCAACAAGACAGACCGCAACGACTGTGACGCCATTCTGGAAGCAGCGCGCTGCCAGGAAATCCGCCCGGTTCCGGTCAAGAGTATGCAGCAACAGCAGGTGCAGCAACTCCACAAGCTGCGCGAGGCTTGGAAGAAATCTCGTGTTCAACGCATTAACCTGTTGCGCGGCATCCTGCGTGAAGCCGGAGTAGAAACACCGAACGGCATCAAGCCTTTTCTGCGCCAGGCATGCGAGCTGATCGAGCGACCCGAAGTGCGCGCCTTGCGCGGTGCGCTGCAAGTAGTGCTGGCTGAAATCAATCTCTATGAACAGTCGATGCGCGAGTGCGAGGAGCAACTGGCACGCTGGCATGCCGATGACGAAATAGTCCATAAGCTCGACGAGGTCAGTGGCATTGGCCTGCTGACAGCCAGTGCGTTGAAGACCGCCGTTGGCAAGCCTGAACGTTTCGCCAGCGGCCGACACCTCAGCGCCTGGCTGGGCATGACGCCGAACGAATACAGCAGTGGGGAACGTCGCAGGCTTGGACGGATCAGTTGCAAAGGCAACGTCTACGTCCGTACTCTGCTGATTCATGGCGCGCGAGCCGCGCTATTGGCAGCTATACGCTGCAAGGCGCGAACACCTGAGCGGCTGACTCATCTGCAGCGTTGGGTCTTGGACACTGCTGAACGCATCGGCCATAACAAGGCCGCCGTGGCATTAGCCAACAAGCTGGTAAGGATCTGCTGGGCGGTGTGGTGCCATGAGCGACGGTTCAGCGGTAACTGGCAAAGCACAAAGCCTGCCTGACGGCGAGGCTAACAATGACGTGAGTTTCTAGTGGTTGTGGTGAGAAGCGAGACTGTCGGAACAGGCGAGTCCTGCAGCAGAGCAAGGTCGATAACAATGATGATCTTTGTGATCGCTTGAACGCTTGGCCCCTGCTGCGCGAACTACAGAATGGCCAGGGCAGTGCCCAGTAAAGGCCGGATATACGAATGCAACCGCGCTGACGACAGGATCGAAAAAGCTATCCTCACTGCTTGTGGGGAGAGTCCATATACGAGTAGTTAGGGTGCAACTGCGGAACGCGCAGCACTAATGAACTCGCGAATTTCCTCTTCGGTGTGATTCAAAGCACGCGCATTTGACCAAACCCATGCAGTGATGAGAGCACCATTATATGGAGGCTTGTCACTTGTGAACTTGAGGTATGCCTCAAGTAACTTACGCGTGCGCGGAACTATATGGAAGTGTACGCGCTGATCAGATTCGCCGAATTTTAACACGTAGATGCGCTCGGGCTTTATGAGGGTTTCGACTATATGCTCTGCACGTTTCAGTACAGAACCTAACTCCACAGAATCTTGTGCAGTGAGAGCAGCTAGGCTTTTGACGCCCGAGATACATTCGACAAACAAGTACCCAGGCAAGGGGAAGTCATAGGACTGAGAAATACTAAAATTTGCACACTGCCATATGCTGTATTGATTCATTGAATTTCTATTTCCTATGGATGCTGAGCTGCGTCCTAACGATTAAGCTAAGGGGCGGGCTTTAGCCCGTCCCAGCGAGCGAAGTGAGCGATTTGAGCGACTTGTTAGAGGTAACGCGCTACGCATTATTGTGGCTCCAGTTCGGACCAAAGAGGGTCTAGCCCCTTTGATTCCATTGCTGTTCCATAATCCTCAAAACGGTTTTTGCTAATGACGTTTAGGCTCGCCCAGCTTGCTTCGCATTCTTCACAAACCCAAGTCAACTCTCGCGTACTTATGATGCGCATTGGCCTTATGTGTCCTTGCTCGCACCTTGGGCACTCAAAGGTCATGAGCATTACCTCTAACTATTATTAGACGTCACGTGACGGATAACATACTGGACGAGTTTGACGCATAATCTTCCTTGTCATTTCTATTTTCCTTTCTAAAACGGGCCTTTCCGAGGAGCAGTGACGGTATAAGCGAGTTATACGTCATCCACAGGGCGGCACGGCTGCGGGAGCAAATATAGCTCAGACATTACTCGATCCGCATGGAGCGCGTCTATTACAGGTAGGTTTAATTTTCAAGCAGAAGAAATGAGATTCAGTTCATGCCCTTCGCTTACACAGGTGCTTATGCCAGCACTTCATGTCATAAGCATGTAGCGTCTAAGGCCAATGCCTGCTTTTCGGTTTCCCTCAAAGCGCAAGCAAGGTATCAACCAGCCGCTCACCTATAAGTAAGTCATGCCTACTGGCGATGTGAACCGTCTTTTGAAAAGCCTGAGGGCAGACTTAAGGCTGAGGCCAAATCATCCATAAGGCGGGTGTCTCCCCTCTTCCCAGCCGCTACCTTGGCGCACATTTTTAGTTTGGAAAAGTGTGCGCCTACACATGAAATCGAAAGCCTTTCTGTATCTGGCTGTGCTGTGGCTAGCCGCCTGCAAACCTGAAGCGCCTGCCCAGGCACCTGCAGCACCGCCGATTGAGGTGGCGGTGGTAACGCTGAAGTCACAACCTGTCCCCTTGGTTGCCGAGCTTAACGGCAGAACCGTGGCCCATATGGAGGCTGAGGTTCGCCCACAGGTGTCAGGCATCATTACACAGCGTACCTTTGAAGAAGGAACACTCGTCAAGGCTGGGCAGGTTCTCTACCGCATCGAACAGGCACCCTACCGTGCCTCGCTCAACCAAGCCAAGGCCTCGCTGGCTAATGCCCAGGCCACGTTGCAGGCCGCCAAGCTTAAAGCCGAACGCTACAGCGATCTGATCAAGATTGAAGCCGTCTCCCAGCAGGAGGCAGACGATGCCAAGGCCAGCTATCAGCAAGCTCTGGCTACCATTGCCGAGCGCAAGGCGGCGGTTGAGTCTGCACAGATCGACCTGAATTTCACGCAGATCACGGCGCCTATTGCTGGACGGATTAGCAAGAGCAGCATCACCCCAGGTGCTCTGGTAACAGCCAATCAGGAGACCGCGTTGGCAGTTATCCGTACGCTGGACCCTATCTATGTGGACATCACTCAATCCAGCGCCGCGCTGCTCAGGCTCAAGAAGGCCTTGGGCAATGGCGTAGCCGCTGGCAGCACCGATGTCAGCCTTCGCCTGGAGGACGGCTCGCTCTATCAGCACGCAGGAGTACTGAAGTTTGCAGAGGTTGCCGTGGATCAGGAGACCGGCTCTGTCACGCTTCGCGCACTTTTCCCTAACGCTGAAGGGCTTCTTCTGCCCGGCATGTATGTGAGAGCCATCTTGCAAGAGGCCGTTGCGCCTCAGGGACTTCTTGCGCCTCAACGAGGCATTACCCGAGATGCGAAAGGCAATGGCATGGCCTTGGTTGTAAACGCCAACAACACGGTTGAAGCACGTGAAGTGGTTACAACCCAGGCTATTGGTAGCAGCTGGCTGATTCAAAGCGGACTGGCGGAAGGCGATCGTCTCATCGTTGAAGGCACCGGCAAGGTCAAGGCGGGGGCGACGGTACATGCGGTTGAGTTCAAACCGGCAGGTTCCGGTGAGGCTCGCGCCACGCAGCAGGGACAGTAATCGATGTTTGCACATTTCTTTATCAAGCGACCAGTCTTCGCCTGGGTCATCAGTATCGTCATCATGCTTTTTGGCCTCTTGGCGATACGTACTCTGCCTATCGCTCAATACCCGGATGTGGCTCCCCCAGCCATTTCAGTCAGCGCCTCCTACTCCGGCGCCTCGGCCGAGACTATGGAGAACAGCGTTACGCAAATCCTTGAACAGCAACTCAAGGGGCTGGATGGCCTTCAGTCATTTTCCTCCAGCAGCAGCTCCACAGGACGAACCAGTATCACGGTAACCTTCAATCAGGGCATTGATCCCGATAACGCTCAGATTCAGGTCCAGAACAAGGTTCAGCAGGCGCTTACGCGTCTTCCCTCCGAGGTGCAGCGGCAAGGCGTCTCGGTGACCAAGGCGCAGAATGATTTCCTGCTGATCATGGCCCTGTATGACGACACGGATCGATCATCCTCTACGGATATTTCCGACTATATGGCCAGCAACCTGCAGGACCCTATCTCACGGGTTCCTGGTGTAGGCGATGTGCAAATATTCGGCTCTGAATATGCTATGCGCATCTGGTTAGATCCCTCGAAGCTAGCCACCTATGGGTTGATGCCCTCTGACGTCACTGCCGCTGTGCAGGCACAGAACACTCAGGTTTCTGCTGGGCAGATTGGCGGATTGCCTTCTCCACCGGATCAGGAGCTCAACGCCACCGTCACCGCACAATCGCGACTGCGTACACCCCAGCAGTTCCGGGACATCATCTTGAAGAGCGATTCGTCAGGCGCGCATGTGCATTTGGGCGATGTGGCTCGGGTGGAGCTGGGCAGTGAGAGTTACAGCATCGTCACTCGCTTGAACGGCCATGCTGCTGCAGGACTTGCAGTGAAGCTTGCACCTGGAAGCAATGCACTTTCCACAGCCGAAGGTGTAAAAGCGCTGGCACAGGAGCTGTCTAGTAACTTTCCTGAAGGCTACCACTTGGAATTCCCGCTCGACAGCACGGAATTTATCAAGCTTTCAGTTCATGAGGTCATCAAGACGCTCTTCGAGGCCATTGCCCTTGTTGTCGTGGTGATGTTCATTTTCCTGCAGAGCTGGCGCGCGACTCTTATCCCGGCGATTTCCGTTCCGGTGGTGCTGTTAGGCACATTCGGCGTGCTATGGATTGCAGGATATTCCATCAATACGCTCACCTTGTTTGGCGTGGTGCTGTCCATTGGTCTTCTGGTAGACGACACCATTGTGGTGGTGGAAAACGTTGAGCGCTTGATGACGGAGCGCAAGCTGTCTGCCCTTGACGCCACCATGGAGTCGATGACGGAAATCAACAGTGCGTTGATCGGGATTGCCATGGTGTTGTCTGCCGTTTTTCTGCCTATGGCTTTCTTTGGCGGGTCGACAGGGGTTATCTATCGGCAGTTTTCCATCACTATCGTAGCGTCTATGGTGCTGTCGGTGTTTATTGCACTGACCCTCACACCCGCCCTGTGCGCAACATTGCTCAAGCCAGCCGAGCATCGGGCGCACTCTGGTTTCTTTGGCTGGTTCAACCGCACCTTCAACAAGAACCTCAACCGCTATGAGCATGGAGTAACGGGCGTACTCAAACGCCCGGTACGGTTCATGCTCATTTATGGATGCCTGGGCGCCGTACTGGTCGTGCTGTATATGCGTTTACCCAGCGGCTTTCTGCCTACCGAAGACCAGGGCTCGAACATGGTGCAGTTTACCTTGCCGGTCGGAGCCTCCCAGAAGCGCAGTCTGGAGGTTGGCAAGACCATTGAGCGCCATTATCTGGAAACCGAAAAGGACAACACCAAAGCAATTTTTACCATTGTCGGATTTGGCTTTGGCGGAAGCGGCCAGAATACGGGCCTTGCGTTTGTTGCCCTAAAAGATTGGAGCGAGCGCACCGATGAGAAAGACCGAGCCGATAGTATTTCCAATCGCGCCATGGCCACCTTTTACCGTTCCCGCGATGCGCAGATCTACGCACTGACCCCTCCTGCGATCCAGGGCCTGGGCCAATCGGCTGGCTTCACGTTCCAGCTACAGGCATCAGCCACAACGGACCGTGCTCAGCTCCTGGGCTTTCGTAACCAGCTGTTAGGACTGGCCGCAGCAGAGCCGTCCCTGGCCGCAGTTCGCCCAAGCGGCCTGGAAGAAACTCCACAGCTCAAAATCGACATTGATCAATCCAAGGCGGTTTCCAGCGGGCTAGCGTTAGGCGATATCAACTCGACGTTAAGTGCCGCCTGGGGCAGTACCTATATCAATGACTTTATCGACCGGGGTCGCGTCAAGCGGGTATACATGCAGGGTGATACTCCGTTCCGCTCCCAACCGGATGATCTGTATCAATGGTATGTGCGTGGTCAGTCCAACGCGATGACACCTTTCTCGGCCTTTGCCACTACGCATTGGGAGCGCGGCCCGGACAACCTTGAACGCTTCAACGGCCTTGCCTCATACGCGATTCAGGGTCAGGGTGCTCCGGGTGTCAGCTCAGGTGAAGCCATGGACACCATGGAGCGTTTGGCCAGCCAGTTGCCCCAGGGGACGACCTTTGCCTGGAGCGACCTGTCCTATCAGGAGCGCGAATCCAGCGGGCAGGCCATTCGCCTTTATGCCCTGTCCATCCTGATTGTTTTCCTCTGCTTGGCAGCCCTCTACAACAGCTGGTCGATTCCCTTCTCGGTACTCATGGTCATTCCGCTGGGTATTATCGGCACTATCCTCGCGGCTACTTTGCGGGGGCTGGAAAACGATGTGTTTTTCCAGGTTGCGCTCATTACCACCATTGGCTTGGCCGCCAAAAATGCCATTCTGATTGTTGAGTTTGCCGAAGCGGCTGAGAAGCGTGGGCTATCCATCTGGAATGCGGCGCTTGAGGGTGCTCGCTTAAGACTTCGCCCGATCGTCATGACCTCGCTGGCCTTCATGGCAGGTGTGCTGCCTCTGGCCGTTGCTACCGGTGCAGGTGCCAACAGCCGCATCTCCATTGGTACCGGCATCATTGGCGGTACGCTCACCGCAACAGTGCTTGCGATCTTTTTCGTACCGCTGTTCTTTGTGCTCGTCCGCGGCCTCGCTATCCGCTTCCAGAAGAGCAAGATCCCATCCACTTCGCAGGAGACACCGTGATGCGCCTGAGATGTTTAGCGCTGCTCATGCCGATGGCTCTGCTTGGCTGCACTCTCGCTCCCACTTATGAGCGCCCCGCCGCCCCGGTTCCTTCGACGTGGCCGCAGGGAACTGGCTACACGCCCTCTGTACAAGCCTTTGTGCCAACCACTTGGGAAGCGCTTGTGCTGGATGCCGATCTACGATCCGTTATAACGCTTGCGCTAGCCAATAACCGGGACCTGCGCAAAGCGGCGGCCAATATCGAGTCGGCTCGGGCGCAGTATCGTCTGCAGCGCTCCGAACTCTGGCCCCAGTTAAACGCCAGCGCCAATGCTTCACGTTCACGCACTCAGGTTGAGACGTTGGGCCAAAAACAGACCGTCTACAGCAAAAGCGTTTCGGCAAGCGTTGGGCTTAGCGCCTATGAGCTGGATTTGTTTGGACGCGTGCGGAGCCTGTCCGAATCAGCGCAGCAGAGTTTGCTGGCTACAGAAGAGGCTTCCCGCGCCACCTATATCAGTTTGATCGCGGAAACAGCCAATGCCTACCTGACGCTCGCGTCTGACCGGGCGCAACTGAGGATCTCGGAGGAAACGCTGGAAAGTGCCGGCCGCACGGTCAACCTGATCCAGGGGAGACTCTCGGCAGGCATTGCCTCCCGTGTTGATCTGCGGCAGGCCCAGACGATCTATGAGCAGGCACGCGCAGACATTGCCAACTACCAGACGCTTGTCGCTCAGGACCGCAATGCACTGGAACTGCTGGTCGGGCAGACCTTGGACGATGCGGTGCTACCCCAACCCTTGGAGGCAGATAAACCATTGTTTGCCGAGGTCTCGCCTGGGCTGTCTTCCGACGTCCTGCTCAAGCGCCCGGATGTGCTTCAGGCCGAACACAACCTGTTGGCAGCCAATGCCAATATCGGGGCTGCTCGGGCAGCATTCTTTCCGCAGCTGAGCCTTACTTCCTCTGTAGGCTTGAGCAGTAACGGGCTGTCATCGCTGTTTTCAAGCGCCAACAAAGTCTGGTCATTCATGCCCTCTGTTAGCGTCCCGATCTTCACCGGCGGCGCCAATACAGCCAATCTGAACTACAGCAAGGCCCAGCGGGACTATTACGTCGCTGACTATGAGCAAAGCATCCAGACCGCTTTTCGTGAGGTAGCTGACGCGCTGGCCAGGCGCGGCACCCTGGAGGAGCAACTTTCTGCGCAGACAGCTCTTTTGGAAGCAGCCAGCGAAAGCTACCAGCTCTCGGATGCACGTTATAGACGGGGTATTGATACCTTCCTGAATGCGCTTGATGCGCAACGTACGCTCTACAACGCCCAGAAATCGCTGATCAATGCCCGTCAAATCGCGGAGGAAAATCGCATCGAGTTGTACAGAGTGTTGGGTGGTATCTAATAAACAAAGGCCCGGCCGAATACCGGGCTGGGCCTTTACTAGACTGCGCTTTCAGGACCCATGATGCGCCATCAATCCTTGCTTCCAGGCGAAGGCAACGGCTTCTGTACGATCAGCCAAGTCGAGTTTGGAGAGCAGGCTGCTAATATGGGACTTCACTGTTTTCTCACTGATATTCAGTGCAGTAGCAATGCGCACGTTACTGCCCCCTGAAGCAAGCTCGCGAAGCACATCAAGTTCACGCTCGGTCAGTTCCTTGAAGGGATCAACCTTGGGCTCGCGAATTCCCCTGACCACCTTGAGAAGCTTCGAGGCGATAAAGGGATGAATAATGACCTCACCTCGCGCGATCCGGCGGATCATATCAATCAGCTCATCACCCAGCATCGTCTTGACCAGAAAGGACTGAGCACCCGCCTCGATGGCAGCAAAGGCCAACTCATCCTCTTCGGTAGAACTCAGGACAGCTATCTGGCTACCCGGACTTACCTCCAGCAGTCGCTTGATGGTCTCCACACCGCTCAATCCTGGCATCATCAAATCCAGCAAGACAAGCTCAGGCTTGGACGCCTGAGCGAGCTCAATCGCTGTCTGCCCATCTCCCGCCTCGCCTATCACATCGAACTCGCCGGTAATGTCGAGCAGACTGCGGATACCCTGTCTGACAATGGCATGGTCATCAACCAGCAACACGGTGGTTTTCATCATTACCCTTCTGTGGGCTTAAAGGAGACTTCAACGGTGGTTCCCTGGCCGGGCTCGCTGTGAATATCAATACGCCCTTCCAAAAGCCAATGGGCTCTTTGACGCATATTGCCCAGGCCCATTCCCGAGCTGGTGTGCCCTGGATGAAAGCCTTGACCATCGTCCTCGATTTTAAGAACAAACCGCTCTCCCTGACGAACGAGGGATATCCATAGATGCGAGGCGTTGGCATGTCGAAGTGTGTTGGTTGCCCCTTCGCTGGCAATCAGGAGCAGCTCAGTTGCAACCGCATCTTCTTCCTGTAGCCGGTGCATCACCTCTTCTTGAATATCGACAGACCACTCAATGGTGCTGCCTTCAAGGAGGTTTGCCAGATTCTGCTTCAAGGCGCTATCCAGACCTAGCTCAGCCACCGTAGGCGCCGAGAGGCGATGGATGACATCGCGCATGTCTCGTTGAAGATGCTCAACAAGCTTGAGTGATGAGTTGGCCAGCTTGCTCTGCTCGGGATGGGTACTGCACAGACGGCGTAAGAGGCTGAGCTGCAGCCCTAGGGCGAAGCACCGCTGCTTTGCGGTATCGTGCAGTTCGCGGGCCAACCGACTGCGCTCATCCTGCGCAGCGATAGCCTGCTTGACCTCAATCACACCTGCTACCGCATCAGCCATATGATCGAATCGCTGGGCCAGCCGGCCAAATTCATCATGTCCCTCATCGTTGATACGCATATGGAGTTGGCCCTGTGCCCAGGTATTGGCTACCTGCTCGGCATGACGAATTCTATTTAGCAGGAAGAAAGCCAGCAGCAGGGCCGTGCAGCAATTGCTGATCAGCATGTAGGGCCAAAGCCAACCAAACTGACGGCTCGTATCCGCCCAGAAGGCTTTCCATGGATCAAACCCTTCCATACCCAGAACAAGCCTATCCGCTTCTTGTGGTAGCTGAACAACCGACGTGCTAAACCAGATATCACTGGCCGTACGCGTCTCATCGCTTTCAACCTTGATACTGTTACCCTGGCGGCTCACTGTCTGCATTCTGGCTTGAAGCGGCTCCGTCAATTTGGCGGGGTAATGACATTGCAGCCCCTGCTCATTGCGGTACAGCGCTGCAAGACGCCCTTCCCCGAGAGACTGGCTAAAACTATTACCAGCCTTGCCTGTTAATACACCAGAACCAAAGACACGATGGACCAACAATTCAAGCAGTGCCTGGCAGCGTTCCGGCGTAGCGGCGGCTTGCAGCAGCTCAGCCACCACCCTGCCCTCTACCGCAACACGGTCGTGCAGTTTATCTTCACTTAGCGCCTCTTTAAGCTCAACCTGACTGTTCCAGGTACCGAAGCCGATGATTGCAACTGTAGAAGAACCAGAGATCACGAACAGACTGACAAAAAACTTGATGAACAGTCCGCCTAGCCATCGCTTGGGCATGAATAACGAGGCGAGCCTGGAGAGAGTAAGCAAGGAGGGCGTGAATCCTGATCATTGGGTTATATGATCATTTTGCCATGAACCCTTCGGCAGCGCCTGCGGCCTATCAGCTGCATCGTGAAGATTGGAGAATCTCCTCGCGTTAAGACGTCAGGCTTTGCCTTTAGGGATGGAAGTAGGCAAGACTCTATTTTTCTATCTACTGCGTAGGAAACCATGAAGATTTTCCTGTCCGGGTTAATGATTCTTGGCTTAGCGTGCCAAGTTGCTCAGGCGGCCTGCCAGCGAGAGGCCACTGATTTTAATTATCCGTCTCAGCGTTTGGATGAAGCATTACAGCGGCTGGCTCATAGTACCGGTTGCCCTGTCACGGTGGACCTTACCCCTTTCGCAGACCGGAAGGTGCCTGCACTGCATGGCCGCTATACGCCTGAAGAAGCGCTGTGGCAGCTAATAAAAGGAACAGGACTCGAAGGTTACCCTACGGCTGATGGGCTGGAAGCGAATACCCAGGAACAGGATGCCGTCGGGGCCAAAGCACAGGCTGTACGTAGCCTTATCAATACCCAAAAAGGTTCGATTACCAAGGCCAAACAGCAGCATTACGAACAGCAAATCAAGGAAGTGGAAACCAGCGCAGCGGACCTGGCTCGCCAGCAGGGCTTTATCAGTGCCGGGGAGCGCAGCTCATTTCATCGCAGCCTGGACGGTATGCTCAACGAACTGAAGCGTTAGATCATCAAAGCCGTTTGGAAGGCAGGCGGCTGACTCTGCTTCAGACACCTGCCGACTCATGAGAAATACACTGCCTGGCACTTCACTCCAGGCAGCCCTTGATCAACCAGCCAGTACGCTATCAACCAACGCTTTGGCTTCTTCCTGGATACGCTTGAGATGCGTCTCTCCTTCGAAGCTTTCGGCGTAGATTTTGTAAACGTCTTCCGTACCGGAAGGACGTGCAGCAAACCAGCCGTTTTCAGTCACAACTTTGAGGCCACCGATCGCCGCACCATTGCCAGGCGCCTCGGTCAGGATCTGTGTAATCGGCTGACCGGCCAGCTCGCTGGCAGTCACCTGGGATGCAGACAGCTTACCGAGCTTGGCTTTCTGCTCGCGATCAGCTGCAGCATCGATACGCTGATACACCGGCGAACCAAACCGCTCGGTCAGGGCTTGATAACGCTCACCAGGGTCCTTGTCGGTAACTGCCGTGATTTCCGCTGCCAGCAACCCCAGGATGATGCCGTCCTTATCGGTCGACCATGCACCGCCAGTCTTGCGCAGGAACGATGCGCCCGCGGACTCCTCACCACCAAAGCCAAGGCTTCCGTCCATGAGGCCATCTACGAACCACTTGAAGCCCACCGGCACCTCGACGACCTTCCGATCGATACCCTGAGCTACACGGTCGATCATGGAAGACGACACCAGTGTTTTACCGATACCCGCGTGAGCGCTCCACTCGGGACGGTGAGTAAAGAGGTATTCGATCGCTACCGCCAAGTAATGGTTGGGATTGAGCAGCCCGGTCGAACGCGACACGATACCGTGGCGGTCATGGTCGGTATCACAGGCGAAGGACACATCGAAACGGTCCTTGTTTTCAATCAATCCAGCCATTGCATGGGGCGAGCTGCAGTCCATACGGATCTTGCCATCCCAATCCAGGCGCATGAAGCGGAAGGTAGGATCGATACGGGTCGACAGGACTTCAAGCGGCAAACCAAAACGCTCGGCAATGCGCGTCCAGTAGTGCACGCCTGCCCCGCCCAGAGGATCCACGCCAAACTTAAGGCCCGAATGCTTGATGGCTTCGATATCGATGACCTGATCTAGGCCACCCACATAGCTTTCGATAAAGTCGAATCGCTGCGTCGTTGGCGCTTTCAACGCACGCGCATAGTCCATGCGCTCCACGCCCTTCAATCCTGCCTTGAGCAGCGCATTCGCACGCTCCTGAATCCACTTGGTTACGTTGGTATCGGCCGGACCACCATTGGTGGGGTTGTATTTGAATCCACCATCGGCAGGCGGATTGTGTGAAGGCGTAATGACAATACCGTCAGCCAGGCCGCTGGTGCGGCCTTTGTTGTATTCGAGAATGGCATTGGAGATGGCGGGCGTTGGCGTATAACCGGGCTCGCCCTGGGTCTCAGCACAGCCTGCATCGATACGGGTCTCAACACCATTGGCAGCCAGCACTTCCAGTGCTGAAACAAAGGCAGGTTCGGACAACGCATGGGTATCCATGCCGACAAAGAGCGGACCATTTACGCCCTGCTCTTTTCGGTAATCACAAATAGCCTGGGTAGTTGCCAGGATGTGCCACTCATTGAAGCTGACCTTCAGCGATGAACCGCGATGCCCGGATGTACCAAATGAAACCTGCTGCGCCGGATCATCAGGGTTGGGCCGTTCACTGTAATAGCGCGACACCAGGCGCGGTAGGTTGACCAGGGTATGCTCATCGGGCAGGCGTCCTGCGTTAAGGTCGATGCTCATCTGACGTTCCTTTGATGGATTGAAATTACTGCCTCAAGTAAACCATGCGGCGATTCAAGAAGCATTCGAAAGCGGTATGACACTGGTGGGTGTCATTCATTCGCGCTTCGACCCAAGCACTACCACCCAGGGTTCCCTTTTCGTTTCGCTTATGTGCTGCGGTGCTCGGAAATAAGGAGTGAAAACGGCTCGCCAAAAGAAAACCCGGCATTAGCCGGGTTTTCGATAACTGTGTTGCGTTACAGCGGATGATCTACCTCATCATCGCCAAGCGGATTATCAGGAATGATATCGGGACGCAGTGGATCGAATACATCACTGCCAATGCCCGCATCGTCCGGCACCACAGGATCGGAGCCTTGTGTATCTAAGGGCGCATTGCTCATACAGATCTCCTCCATTTATAGCCATTAGCACCAGGCTTTGGAGGTATAAATCCACCCGTTGTTTATACCGGTCATCCGAACCTTTTGCAGCAGATTAAAGGTGGGTATAGATGTAACGGGCCGTCATCACAAGCGCTGTCACTCCAACCATAATCCCGATAAGACCAGACAATGCCAGTGCCGAAAAATGATAGAGATGACTCGGTGCACTGGCCATGATCAGTATCGCCGAAACACTGATCAACGAAACGATAGGCCCCACAGTCAGATAGCGTTTGAACACTGCCATGAACATGCCTCCCCAAGCAGCTCTGCAGACAGGTATCGTTGATAACACGGAATTATGAAGGCTATAAGTCATCACCAGACGGTTTGCCACTCGCGCCGGTCATCAAACGACGAAAGGTATAAAGTTTTTCTGATCCCGACCGACAACGCAGTCACATCAATCAAGTAGATCCCTATGAAAAAGGTCAGCCAAACCTTGCGGACTCAAGCGTCCATCATCGAGGCCTATTGCGTTTTGGAAGAGGAAGCTCGTCAGCATCCCGAGCTACGCGTATTCCTGCCTGAACTGCTTGATCTAAACGAACAAGCCTGCACGCTCATTGAGCGCTATATGGCCAAGGCAGCCGTTAAAGCCGCCACTGAATGAATCCAGCAATCCAACGGATGCGTTTGGGCGCGAGCCTGACATACGTGCTCACTGGCATAGCACAGGACAAAGGCTCACAAATGATGCCATTGAAGTCAAAATCGTAGCGACCTTGAGCCGCCGGTTATGGCTTACACGAAGCGAAATGCAGGCTGCCAGGGAGCGTCTATAGTGTCTGGGCACATAACAAAAAGGACGCCTCATGACTGTTATGCTCCGCCGCGCCACGTGCTCTCTTTCATTGGTAATCGCTTTTGCCTTTTCCACCGCTTCCACCGTACAGGCTGAACCTAATCACCCCGTTCAATCCCATGCCGAACAGTACAAGGAAGAAGCACTCAAGCTACTCGAGCAACTGGTAAATATTGATTCGGGCTCGGGTTATGCACCTGGTCTGATACAGGTAGGTCAGATTGCAGCTGATCAGTTGAAACAGCTGGGCGCTACGATCGAGACTGTTCCAAACTCTCCACCTGATAAAAGTCATCACATCGTTGCCACGCTTAAAGGCACAGGCAAGGCCAAAATCTTGCTGATGGCGCATATGGATACCGTTTTCAAAGAGGGCTCAGCCAAGGAGCGGCCTTTCCATATAAAGGATGGGCGAGCCTACGGACCCGGCGTGATGGACGATAAGGGCGGAATCGTAGCGGGCATCTATGCGCTCAAGATATTGAAAGACCTCAACTTCAAGGATTACGCTCAAATTACCTTTTTGCTTGATGCCAGCGAGGAAACCGGTTCCGATGCTGCTACTCAGCTGATTCAACGGGTGGCCAAGGAGCATGACGTTACCCTCAATCTAGAGCCAGGCCGGCCTGCCGATGGCCTCGTGGCTTGGCGAAAAGGAAGCGCGACCGCAACCGTTGACGTTACCGGTAAGGCCGCTCATGCGGGCGTAGCGCCGGAGCTCGGCCGAAACGCTGCCATGGAAATCTCGCATCAGGTCCTCCAGCTTGGCAAACTGGGCGATGTCGAGAAGAAAACTACGGTCAATTTTACTGTAATCGACGCTGGCGATCGCACGAATGTCATACCTGACAGCGCGACTGCCAAGGCAGACGTCCGTGTAGCAGTTCCTGAGGAGTTTGATCGGGTCGAGCAAGACATGGCGCGCGTCTCTGCCAACAAGCTGATCCAAGAGACCGACGTGAAAACTCATCTGCATCGGGGCTTGCCGCCTATGCCTCAAACCGCCGAAACGGATAGGCTCGTGTCGATGGCTCAAAACATCTACGGTGAAATTGGCCGCAAGCTTACGATCGAGGGCAGCGGTGGCGCAGCTGACGCCAGCCTTGCTGCGGGTCTGGGCGTACCAACGCTGGATGGCTTTGGCATCGTAGGCGGCAATATCCATACGCCAGAAGAGTACGCCGAGGTGGAAAGCGTCGCGCCGAGACTTTATCTACTGGCAAGAATGATCATGGAGCTGGCGCAGCGTGATAAAGGTTAAGTCTCTCAATGAAAAGGACTTTTCATCGGACGTATAAAGCACATGAGGAACGATAAGGAAGACTAGGCATCCCTTCTTATAGTCCTGTTGCAATCATGCAGGTAGATACTCAAGGCCTACGGCCTCTAAGTCAGAAAGCTCGGCGCCAGACTGCTGAGCCACATCCGATAGGAGGATGAGCGATGGATGATCTGGAACAACGCATACGTCAACGCGCCTACGAAATCTGGGAAGCTGCAGGTCGTCCGGATGGACAGGGATTTGAGCACTGGTTTCAAGCCCAGAGAGAAGTCGACTACGACACCGCAGGGGATCCGCTGTCGGGCGGAATAGAAACCAGCGTGGCGCAGCCCATGCCCAAGCCAAAGCGAAGCCGTACCAAGAAGACAGCCTGACCACAGGTCTTTGCCACTACGTAAAACGGCCAATCCTATTGGCCGTTTTATTTTAGTCGGCCTGAAATGCCTAGAGCGCTATCCACCCTACTCTTATTGGCGTTAGCCGAAAACATGTTCTGTAAGAGTGACTTCGAGAAAGTAGCCTTCAGCCTGATCGCGTCATTACGTCATTAATAAATCGGTACACCTCTTTGATTCCGCAAAGGCCGCCTCGCCTGATCAACCAAGCTGCCAAACCGCTTATTCATCATAACATTAGCTCGCCACCACTAGACGTATGAGCGATGTAGGCTATAAATAATCGGGCGATCCCGGTAATAGTCATACCATTATCATGGCTTGCGCTTGAGCTATCTCTGCTGTCGGGCTTGGCGACCCTGCCTTATGAGGTCACCCGTCTTGCAGGGTTCGGCTTGAGGAGCTGCAGTTATGGGCCGTTTTCTTCAGCCTCCAAATCTGTGGCTCACACTGCTCGATAACAACCTGTGTTCTTGCTAATAACAACAACGGAGAAACACCATGGTTCTAGGGTTTGTCTGAAAAGTCGCGTTTGTTAGCCTAATGCCGTTGTGGCAAGCGGAGGCAGACATGACAGGTCGCT